>CAJUNF010000020.1 GCA_910587775.1 uncultured Bacilli bacterium
ATAACAAACAAAAAGTAAACAGTTTTTATCTGTCTACTTTTATCTTACTAGTTCACTAAAAAGGGGTGTTTTTTTTATGACATATTATTTTGCAAGTAATTTAGAGCCAGTAGAAATAAATTATTGTGATAAAATTGGAAGAGGTACTGATGGAACGGTATATAAACATAAAAATCTTGCGTTAAAATTATTAGAATTTGACAATAAAACCAGGGAAGAAAATGGCCGATTGGATTTTGAAAAAGCAAGATATTTTATTGAAGAAGTTAGAACAAAACGAATTTGGTTTCCTATTGATATATTATTAGATACAAATGGAATATATAGTGGAATAGTAATGAACTTAATTGATAAAATTCCATTGCAAAATATAAATTTACTACAATATTCAATGGATGATTTATTTTTATTTATAGAAGAGTTAATAGAAGATTACGAAAAAGAACTAACTCCAAAAAAGATTGCTGCATTTGATATAAATTTAGGAAGTTATTGTTTAACACCAAATTTTTTGCAAATGTGTGATGTTGACAAGTATCGTATTTTAGCAAATGTTTTTCTTGCACAATCTGAAAATAAAAATAAAATGGTGTATTCTTTAGCAAAAGCAATATATTATTTAAATTTTATTAGTGTGAAAACAACAAAAGAAGAAAGAAAAAAATGGCAAAAATGGATAAAGATGCAAGTAAAAGAAAAACAATTATTACAAACAATAACAAGTGATAATCTACAAAATCATTTTGATAATGTAAATGAATATATAACATATACCAGAAAGAGAATTTTAGAATCTTAAAATGAGATTGAAAAATCTCTTTTTCTTTGTTATAATCTAAATCACGAGAAATACTTTAAAATTTATATATTTTTAGAAAAGAGTTGAATTATGAGTAAAATTAAAATTTTTAGTTTGGGTGGATTGGATGAATCAGGAAAAAACACCTATTGTATTGAAGTAGATAAAGACTTATTTGTTTTTGATTGTGGATTAAAATATGCAACAGGAACATCATTCGGAATTGACTATATATTACCAGATTATGAATATCTAGAAAAAAATAAAAAACGTATTAAAGGTGTTTTTTTAACTCATGGTCATTATGAAAATATGGGTGGAGCTGCAGATTTAGTAAAATCAATACCTGAAGTAAAACTTTATGCAACAAAATTTACAAAATATGTTTTATTAGAAAGTGGAGTGCCTGAAAAAAACATTATAGAAATTACTCCACATAAGAAAATAAGTTTCGGTCGTACAAGTATTTTTCCAATTAGTGTAAATCATAGTTGTCCAGATTCTGTGATGTATATTGTAAATACAAAAGACGGTGCAATTTGCTACACTGGAGACTTTATCATAGATCCCAAAATGGATGGAAGCTATGGTATGGATTTAGGAAAAATAGCTTATATTGGAAAATTAGGAGTACTTTGTTTGTTATCTGAATCTACTTTTTCAGAACATATTGGACATACTTCACCAAGTCATCGTTTAGAAGGATTTTTTAAAGATGTAATAAACAAACAAGAGGGACGAATCATGTTTACTGTTTTGCCAACTCATCTTTATACAATTCAAGATATTTTTACCTCTGCAGAAAATTCTCATCGTAAAATTATTGTAATGGGAAAAAAGCTACAAAATGTAATTAACTTTGGTAGAAAAGAAGGATATCTAAATTGTCAAGAAGACCTTTTAGGAGATTTATCAAATATTAAAGATAATAATTCAATTTTATTAATTTGTGATGACAAAGAAAACCCATATGCATCTATTAGCAAAATTATCAATGGCTATGACAAATATATTAATTTAAAACAAGGAGATGCTATCTGTTTTGCTGAACCAAGATACGATTCTAATGAAAAATTATTAGTAAAATTAGAAAATGATTTGGCCATGGCTGGATGCAAAATAGTAAATCTTCCAAAAGATAAAAATATATTACATCATCCATCTAGTGAAGATTTAATGTTAATGATTCGTTTACTAAATCCAAAATATTATATGCCTGTAAAGGGTGAATATCGTTATATGGTAGGAAATGCTAATTTAGCTAGTAGTTTGGGAATTCCATCAGCAAATATTTTATTAAAACAAAATGGTGATATAGTAGAAATTGAAAACGGTGAATTACAAGATACATTTAAAAATATTAAAGTAAACGATTGTTTAATTGATGGAAAAAGTAGTGATGATGTTGGTGGTTTAGTAGTAAAAGATCGTGAAATGTTAAGTGAAAATGGTATTGTACTAATTAGTGCGACTATTAGTAAAAAAGACAAAGTATTATTAGTAGGACCAGAAGTTACTACAAGAGGATTTGTTTATGTAAAAGACTCTAAAGAGATCATAAGTGAAATAAAAAAGATATCAGAAGAAGTTATTACCAGAAATATTACAGATACTTATATTGAATATAATAAAATAAAAACAGAAATTCGTACCGAATTAAGTAAATTCTTGTATAGTGAGACAGAATGTAAACCAATGATTATTGCTGTTGTTCAAGAAATTTAAGAGAAATTTGTATAAATTTTCTTTTTTTGTTTATCTTAAAAATAGGTGATAATATGAAAGAAAATGAAATGAAAGAGAATTTAGAAACAAAATACTTAAATAAATTATATCAAGGTGCAGAAATGGGTGTTGTAGGAATCAATTCAGTATTAGATAAAGTACATAAAGAAGAATTTCGAAAAATTTTAGAGACACAAAAAGAAGAATACGATACTTTAAGTAAGAAAGTAGTAGAAATCTTAAAAAAATACGGATGTGAAGAAAAAAAACTTGGAATGATGGCCAAAAAAAGTAGTGAAATGATGAGTGAGATGAAAACAAAAATAGATGATTCCGATAGTCAGATTGCTAAAATGATGATGGAAGGAAGTAATAAAGGAATTATAGAAGTAACAAAAATAAAAAACGAATATCAAGGAAATGATGAGGAAATTAAGGATTTGATAAATCAATTCTTGGATACAGAACAACACAATTTAGATGAAATAAAGAAATATTTATAAGATACTTGCATAAGATATAGTGTCTTTTTTTGTTAATCTTAATAAAAATTTGTTATAATAAAAATACATGGAGGTCATTATGAATAAATTAAAAAAATACATTCCAAATATTTTAACTGTTTCAAGAATTATTCTAACACCTCTTATAGTATTCCTTGGATTAACAAATCATATTAATATTTTAATTGGAATAGCTATTATTGTTGCATTAACAGATTATTTTGACGGCTTGTTTGCTAGAAAATGGCATGTAAGTAGTGAACTTGGAGCTAAGTTAGATGCAATATCCGATAAAGTACTAGCTATTGGTTTATTAATTATTTTAATATATAAAAATCATGCTTTTTTCTATGTCTTAATATTAGAGTGCCTGATAGCATTTTTAAATTTATATTTCTATTTTCGAAGAGGAGTTGTAAATTCTTTACTAATTGGGAAATTTAAAACATGGGTTATTTTTTCTACAATTGTAATTGGTTTATTTGATTTAATCTTTACTCATTGGAATATTCCAATTAATTATTTTGTATACTTTACGGTGTTTATGCAAATTTGTAGCTTGCTGTCCTATATATTTAGTTATATCGATTCAAAAACGAAAAAAAAAAGACTAATTGATGACTATATTGAATTTTTTGATATTGTAAAACCAATATTAGAACATCCAGAATTTAAAAAGAGAAAAGAATATATTCACCATATAGGAGAATCTGTATATGAACATACTTTAAGAGTATCTTTTGATTCTTATAAAATCGCTAAAAAATTACATTGGGATTATAAATCAGCGGCAATTGGAGGAATATTACATGATTTCTACGATAATCCTTGGCAAGGATCAAAAGAAAAAAGGCCATTTTTAAAAAAACATGGTTTTGTTCATGCTGAAGAAGCAAGAATAAATGCTTGGAAATATTTTCCTGAAAATATGAATTTTAAAATTGAAGATATTATTAGAAGACACATGTTTCCTTTAAATAAAAGACCTCCAAAATATAAAGAAAGTTGGCTTATATCGTTTGTTGATAAAGCTGATTCAATGGATTTCATCATGCATCCAAAAGCTTTACTAAAAATATTTTTTCATAAAGAAATTCAAAAAGAGAAGAAATTAAATAAACACAATTTTATTAAAAATTTAAAAAAGAAACTACATCATAAGTAGTTTTTTTCATGCGTCAAAAAAGGGTAAAAGGCTTTGCAAAAAAGATTAGCATAAGATATAATGTGTATGGTGGTAAGGTATGGCAAAAAAGAAAAAATCTAAAGATGCAGAAGCAAATAAATTTGCATATTCTGTAGAACTTACTGGTTTAATTTTAATATTAATAGGCTTAATTGGTTTTGGTTTTGGTCCAGTTGGAACATTAATCAAAAAATTTGCTATGTTTTTACTTGGAGAATGGTGGCCAGCCATTTTAATTTTGGTATTATTTTTAGGATTTTATATGTTAATTAAGCGAAAACTTCCAAATTTCTTTAGTGCCAAATTAATTGGAATTTATATTTTTATAATCGTTATTTTAGTGATGAGTCATTTTACTTTTATAAAAGAATGTGAAAGTGCATCTGATATTTTTCAAGCAACAATTGATAATTACATGCTTCGTGTAGCATCAATTGGTAATACAAACGCTCTAGCAACTTCTGGGCAAACTTCTATTGTAATAGGTGGAGGTATCATTGGTGCTGTCTTTTCTTTTGGATCGGCTTCACTTTTTGGGGCAACTGGAACCTATATTGTACTTGCATTTATGTCTATTTTTGGCCTAATTTTATTATTTAATATTAATTTAGGAAATATGCTAAATGGTGTCTTAGGTTCTATGAAAGAATTAAAACCAGAGAAAAAAGAAAAATTACCAAAAGAGATACACGCTCAAGTTTACGATTATGAAGAAGATCAAGAATTTGAAACTCCACAAGTAGATGATCGAATTGTTGTTTCAAGTGTAGAAGAATTAAGAAGCTATGACAAAGAACAACCTAAAATGGAAACAACATCAAGAATTATAGAAGATCATGTAATGCCAAATACAGTAGCATCCGATGATGGGGAAGGAAATATTAGTTTTGTTAATGCAGACTATCACTTACCAAGTATGAATCTTTTAGATAATCCAGAAAAACCTAAAAAAACAAACTCAAACCAATTTATTATCAGTAATAAACAAAATTTAGAAAGAGTTTTAAAAGATTTTCAAATTGCAGGAAGAGTTGTAGATGTACACATGGGGCCAAGTGTTACTCAGTACGAAGTAGTAGTCCCCTCAGGTACAAAAGTTAGTAGAATTGTTAGTATTAATAAAGAAATTGCATTAGCATTAGCAGCAAAAGATGTACGTATTCAAGCACCAATACCTGGAAAAAGTACCATTGGTATTGAAATTCCAAATCCAGTTATAAGTGCTGTAAAAATTAAAGAGATTTTAGGAAACATTCCAAAATCGCAAGAAAATGCTAAAATGTTAGTAGCGCTTGGTAAAGATATTATGGGTAGACCTCAAACAGCCGATTTATCTAAAATGCCACATCTTTTAGTAGCAGGTTCTACAGGTAGTGGTAAATCAGTTTGTGTAAATAGTATGCTTGCTTCTCTTTTAATGCTTTATCGACCTGATCAAGTAAAAATTATGTTAGTAGATCCTAAAAAAGTAGAATTATCTAACTATAATGGAGTTCCTCACTTAATGTGTCCAGTTGTGACAGATCCTAAAAAAGCATCTTTAGCATTACAAAAAATTGTAGTAGAAATGGAAAAAAGATATGACACTTTTGCAGAAAAAGGTGTAAAAAATATAGGAAGCTATAATGAATGGGTAGAAGAACAAAATAGAGCAAATCCAAGTACGCCAATTCCCAAAATGTTTTACATCTTAGTTGTAATAGATGAACTTGCTGATTTAATGCTTGTTGCAAGTAAAGAAGTAGAAGATTCCATCATGCGTATTACCCAAATGGCACGTGCTGCAGGAATTCATTTAATTGTTGCAACTCAAAGACCATCAACAGATGTAATCACTGGAGTTGTAAAAGCAAATATACCATCACGTATCTCATTTGCGGTATCAAGTCAAATTGACTCAAGAACGATTTTAGATTCTCCAGGAGCAGAAAAATTACTTGGAAAAGGTGATATGTTATATTTACCAATGGGAGAAAATACGCCAATTCGTATTCAAGGATGTTTTATTTCAGATGATGAAATTAGAAGAGTAATCGAATATGTATGTAAAGAGCAACAAGCAAAATATGATGAATCTTTAACAACAAATTTAAATAGTTCTCATTTGGCGGGGTCAGATAGCGAGCCAGAGGAATATGATGACCCACTATATAATGAAGTAGTAGAATTTGCAGCTAAAACAGGAAAAATTAGCGCCTCTTTATTACAAAGAAGATTTAGACTTGGTTATAACCGTGCCGCAAGAATTGTCGATCTTTTAGAGGAAAGAGGAATTATCGGTCCACAAAATGGATCAAAGCCAAGAGAAGTATTAATTAAATTAGAAAATAAAAATGGTGAAGAAGCATAGAAAAAAGCTTCTTTTTCTTTTTTTGTTTAAAATGTAAAATTATGAAAAGTATTGCAAGATTAAATTGACTTCACATTTTTTTTTTGATAAAATTTTGATATTAAATATTCTTTCTGGATTGAATGGTGATTTTTTGGAACATTACTTTACAAATAATGAAAATTTAAAAAGTGAAATAAGAAATATTACTTACTCATTTAATAACCATGAGTTTCTTTTTGTAAGTGATAATGGAGTATTTTCAAAAGATAAATTAGATTTTGGAAGCAGGCTTTTAATTGAAACATTTTTAAAACATGAAAAAAGAAGAAATTTAGAGATTCTTGATGTTGGATGTGGATACGGTTTTATCGGGATAGTAGTTGGTTATTTTTTAGATAGTTATGTAACAATGTGTGATGTAAACAAAAGAGCATTACATTTAACAAATCGAAATATAGAAAAAAATAAAATTCGAGGAGAAACTATTGAATCAAATGTTTATGATTCTATTACAAAAAAATATGATGTAATACTTACTAATCCACCAATTAGAGCGGGAAAAAGTGTTGTAGTAAAAATATTAACAGAAGCAAAAAATCACTTAAAAGAAAATGGAAAGCTTTGGTTTGTAATAAGAAAAGATCAAGGAGCAAAAAGTATAGTGTCTTTGCTAAGTGAGATAGCACAGTGTGAAATTATAGAAAAAAGCAAAGGTTTTTATATTATAAGGGCAGAATTTAGTTGACATTGACAATTCCTACTGCTAAAATTAGAAATTGGTGACGTGTTGATTTTTTGCGCAAAAAATTAAAAATCAAAAATATATTAGATGGGGTGAAATCGTGGCTTACACATTAAAAAAATTCGGTGATTACCGTGATAGAAGAAGCTTTTCTAAAAGTAAAAATACGATGGAATTAGCAGATCTTCTAGAAATCCAAAAAAAATCATATAATGATTTTCTTCTAACAGGAATTAAAGAAGTTTTTGAAGAATTATTCCCAGTAGAGAGTTTTACCGGAAATGTTACCATTGATTTTGGTGATTATTCTTTTGATGAACCAAGATATTCAATTAAAGAAGCCAAAGAAAGAATGGTTAACTATGCTGCACCATTAAAGGTTCAGGCACGAGTATTTATTCATGCAACAGGAGAAGTAAAAGAACAAGAAATTTTCTTAGGCGATATGCCATTAATGACTGATGCTGGTACATTTATCATTAATGGAGCAGAGCGAGTTATTGTATCACAATTAGTACGTTCACCAAGCGTATATTTTAAACGTGAAATCGATAAAAATGGTCGTCGCATTATTAGTGGAGAAATGATTCCAAACAAAGGAACATGGCTAGAATTTGAATTAGATGCAAGAGATATCATGTATGTACGTATTGATCGTACTAGAAAAGTTCCAATTACAACATTCTTAAGAGCTTTAGGTCTTTCAAATAACGAAGATATAATTAGTGTTTTCGGAGAAAATGACTATTTAATGAATACATTTGAAAAAGATAGTACAAAAAATAGTGATGAAGCTTTAATTGAAATCTATGAAAAATTAAGACCAGGTGAACCAGCTACATTAGATTCAGCAAAAAATCAATTGGTAACAAGATTTTTTGATCGTTTTCGCTATGACTTAGCTAAAGTAGGACGTTATAAATTTAATAAAAAATTAAACGTTGCTGATCGTTTATTAAATCAAACTTTAGCAGAAGATATTAAAAATGGTAAAGAAGTAGTTGTTTCAAAAGGTACTACAATTACAAAAGACATTTTAGAAAGTATTAAGCCTATTTTAAAAGAAGGATTTGGAGTACATAAAACAATTATCAATGAAGAATTAGATAATTATGATACAATACAAGAAATTAAAGTCTTTGATAAAAATCATCCTGATAAAGTAATTAAAATTATTGGTAATGATCAAACTTCTGAAGAAAGAAGATTAACAATACCAGATATTTATGCTTCAATTTCTTATTATTTAAATTTACATGATGGAATAGGAAATACAGATGAAATAGACCATTTAGGAAATCGTCGTGTAAGACAAGTAGGAGAATTAATTCAAAATCAATTTAGAGTTGGTATGGCTCGTATGGAACGTGTAATTCGTGAACGTATGACAACCCAAGAAATAGAAGATGTAACACCAAAATCTTTAATCAACATTCGTCCAGTTACTGCTGTATTAAAAGAATTCTTTGGAAGTTCTCAGCTTTCTAAATTCATGGATCAAATCAATCCAATTGCTGAGTTAACAGATAAAAGACGTTTATCATCTCTTGGACCTGGTGGACTTTCTCGTGATCGTGCTGGAATGGACGTTCGAGATGTTAATGCATCTCACTATGGACGTATTTGTCCAATTGAATCACCAGAAGGACAAAACATTGGACTTATCACATCTTTAGCAGGATATGCAAAAATCAATGAATATGGATTTGTTATGACTCCATACCGTCGTGTAGTAGATGGTGTTGTACAAATGGATGATGTTGTATATATGACTGCAGACGAAGAGTCAGATTATTATATTTCACAAGCAACAGTTAAAATTGATGATAAAAATAAAATTATAGACGATGAAATTATTGTTCGTATAAATGGCGATAACGTAATGGTACGTCGTGAAGAAGTAGACTTCGTAGACGTAGCACCTAGCCAAGTAGTATCAATTACAACAAGCTGTATACCATTCTTAAATTATGACGATGCAAACCGTACTTTAATGGGTTCAAACATGCAACGTCAAGCAGTTCCATTATTAAAAGCAGAAGCTCCAATTGTAGGAACAGGAGTAGAATGTGTAGCTGCTAAATACTCAGGTTCTTGCGTAGTTGCAAAAGCTGATGGAGTAGTAGAATATGCAGATGCAAAGAAAATTGTTGTTAAAAATGCCAAAGGTAAAGATACTTATTATCTAGCAAATTTTGAAAGAAGTAATGCCTCATCTAGCTTCAATCATCGTCCTATTGTACGCATTGGTGACCAAATTCATATGGGTCAAGTAATTGCAGATGGACCAAGCTGTGATAAAGGAGAACTAGCCTTAGGAAAAAATATGACAGTTGCCTTCATGACATATAATGGATATAACTATGAAGATGCTGTAATTTTAAATGAAAAACTAGTAAAAGATGACGTTTATACATCACTTCATATTGAACACTATGATATTGAATGCCGTGATACTAAATTAGGACCAGAAGAAATTACTCGTGACATTCCAAATGTTGGAGAAGAGGCAAGAAGAAATCTTGATTCTGAAGGTATTGTAAGAATTGGTACAGAGGTAAAAGAAGGAGATATCCTAGTTGGAAAAGTTACTCCAAAAGGTGTTCAAGAATTAACAAGTGAAGAAAAATTATTACATGCAATTTTTGGAGAGAAAACCAGAGAAGTAAGAGACACCTCTTTAAAAGTAGAACATGGTGCTGGTGGAATTGTTCATGATGTTAAAGTTTATACAAAAGAAAATTCAGATGAACTTCCAGCTGGAGTATTCAAAATTATTCGTGTTTATATTATTCAAAAACGTAAAATTCAAGTTGGAGACAAAATGAGTGGTCGTCATGGTAACAAAGGTGTTATTTCTCTTGTATTACCAGAAGAAGATATGCCATATTTACCAGATGGTCGTCCAGTAGATATCATGTTAAATCCACTTGGAGTTCCATCTCGTATGAACATAGGACAAATCTTAGAAGTTCATTTAGGAATGGCTGGAAAACGCTTAGGTGTTCATTATGCTACTCCAGTATTTGATGGAGCAAACTTAGATGACATTAAAGAAGAAATGTTAGAAGCCGGAATGAACGAAGATGGAAAAGTTGAACTTATAAATGGTCGTACAGGTGAACCATTTGAGCATAAAGTCAATGTAGGTGTTATGTACATGGTTAAATTACACCATATGGTTGATGATAAGTTACATGCTCGTGCAACAGGACCTTACTCACTAGTAACACAACAACCTCTTGGAGGAAAAGCTCAATTTGGTGGACAAAGATTTGGAGAAATGGAAGTTTGGGCACTATATGCTTATGGTGCAGCTCATGTTCTTCAAGAAATTTTAACAATTAAATCAGATGATATTGTAGGTCGTGTTAAAGTTTATGAAGCTTTAGTAAAAGGAAAAACAGTAAATCAAGCTGGTGTTCCAGAATCCTTCCGCGTATTAATTAAAGAATTCCAAGCATTAGGTTTAGATGTTCAAATTCTTGATAATACAGATACACTTTTAGATTTAAAAGATATTGAAGAAGAGGAAGAAAAAGAAGAAACCATTAAGATTGACGAAATAGACTTAAGCGATTTAGAACCAGTGGAAGAACCAGAAACAACAGAAGAAAATATTCCAGATGAAGAAAATGAGTTTGAAAATGATCTTGATGATTTAGAATTTCCAGAAGATATAGATCTGGATAATGAAGATATGGAAAGTGGTGATATTCTATGATAGCCGTTAACAATTTTAAAGGAATAAAAGTAGGAATCGCTTCCCCAGAAAAAATAAGAGAATGGTCATATGGTGAGATTAAAAAGCCTGAAACCATTAATTACCGTACATTAAAACCAGAAAGAGATGGTCTTTTCTGCGAGAAAATTTTTGGACCAACCAAAGATTATGAATGTGCTTGTGGAAAATATAAAAGACTTCGTTATAAAAATGTTATTTGTGATAGATGTGGCGTTGAAGTAACAAAAAGTAAGGTTCGTCGTGAGCGTATGGGACACATTGAGCTTGCGGCTCCTTGCAGCCATATTTGGTTTTTTAAAGGAGTACCTTCTAAAATGGGACTTGTCCTTGACATGTCTCCAAGAGATTTAGAAGAAGTATTATATTTTGTAAGTTATGTTGTTTTAGATCCAGGTAGCGCACCTCTTGCTAAAAAACAAACACTTTCTGATAAAGAATATCGTGCTTATTATGAAAAATATGGTACAAGTTTTAAAGTTGGAATGGGTGCAGAAGCCATTAAAACTTTACTTTCAGAAGTAGATATTACAAAAGAAATAGAAGATTTAAGAAAAGAACTTGAAGGTGCAACTGGTCAAAAACGTATTCGTTTAGGAAAACGTTTAGAATGTTTAGTATCTTTTGAAGAATCTGGAAATCGTCCAGAATGGATGATTTTAGATGTTCTACCAGTAATTCCACCAGATTTACGTCCAATGATTCAATTAGATGGTGGAAGATTTGCAACAAGTGATTTAAATGATTTATATCGTCGTATTATTAATCGTAATAATCGTTTGAAAAAATTATTAGAACTTGGAGCACCTACTATTATTGTTCAAAATGAAAAACGTATGTTACAAGAAGCTGTTGACTCTCTATTAGATAATGGACGTCGTGGAAGAAGTGTAACTGCTGCTGGAAATCGTCCATTAAAGAGTTTATCTAGCATGTTAAAAGGAAAACAAGGACGTTTCCGTCAAAATTTACTTGGAAAACGTGTTGACTACTCAGGTCGTTCAGTTATCGTAGTAGGACCTAACCTAAAAATGTATCAATGTGGAATTCCAAAAGAAATGGCGCTTGAATTATTTAAACCACATGTAATTCATGGGCTTGTAGAACGTGGACTTGCTCATAACATTAAAGGAGCTAAGAAATTAATTGAAACACGTGATGATGCTGTATGGGATATTGTAGAAGATGTAATTACGGAACATCCAGTTATGTTAAACCGTGCCCCAACACTTCACCGTTTAGGTATTCAAGCATTCGAACCAAAATTAGTTGGTGGAAAAGCAATCCGCTTACACCCACTTGTTTGTACTGGATTTAATGCTGACTTCGATGGAGACCAAATGGCAATTCATATTCCATTATCTGAAGAAGCCAAAGCAGAAGCAAGACTTTTAATGCTTGGTGCAAATAACATTCTAAATCCAAAAGATGGAAAACCAATCGTAACACCATCACAAGATATGGTACTAGGAAACTGTTATATTACCATGGAAAAAGCTGGTGAAGAGCATGAAGGAAAAGTTTATAAAGATCCAAATGAAGTATTAATGGCTTATGAACGTAAAGAAATTACTCTTCATACAAGAATTGCTGTTCCAGTTCGTTCATTTAAACATAAATTATTTACAGAAGAACAAAAAGATAAATACTTAGTAACAACTTGTGGAAAAATTATTTTTAACGAAATATTACCAGATAGTTATCCTTTCGTTAATGAAGGTTCAAAAGAAAATATTGAAGGAATTACTCCAAGTAAATATTTCTTAAGTATGGGAACAGATATTAAAACTGCTATTGAAAATATGCCACTTACAAAACCTTTTGTTAAAAAAACATTAGGACAAATTATTGCGCAAATTTTCAAAAGATATAAAACTACAGAAACAAGCATGATGCTTGATAAATTAAAAGACTTAGGATTTAAGTATTCAACAATTGCAGGTATTACAGTATCAGCTGCTGATATTGTTCCAAGTAAAACAAAACACCAAGTGATTGAAGAAGGAAATGCCTTAGTTGAAAAAATTAATAAACAATATAAACGTGGTTTAATTACAGAAGATGAACGTTACAATAATGTAATTGATGTATGGACAAAAGCCAACAAAAAAATCCAAAAAGAGTTAGAAGAAATTTCAAGCTCAGACTTCGATAATCCATTATTCATGATGATGAACTCTGGAGCACGTGGATCTATTTCCAACTTCTCACAACTTGCTGGTATGCGTGGATTAATGGCTAAACCAGATGGTTCAACCGTTGAAATTCCAATTACTTCAAACTTTAGTGAAGGATTAGACGTTTCAGAATTCTTCTTATCAAGTCATGGATCAAGAAAAGGATCAGCCGATACAGCACTTCGTACAGCAGACTCAGGATATCTAACACGTCGTTTAGTAGATGTAGCACAAGATATTATTGTTAAAGAATTTGACTGTGGATCAATCCATGGTGTTGAAGTTTATGATTTATTAAACGATAAAGATGGTTCTGTGATCGAATCTTTAGGAGAACGTATTTTAGGACGTTACAGTGCTCAAAAAATTGTTCATCCAGAAACAAAAGCTTTAATTTTAGATAAAGGTGAGATGATCACTGAAAATATAGTTAAGAAAATTGAAGATGCTGGTATTAAACGAATTGAAATACGTAGTGCTCTAACATGTAAAACTCCAAATGGAGTATGTCAAAAATGTTATGGACGTAACCTTGCAACAGGAAATCTTGTTGAAACAGGAGAAGCGGTTGGTATTATGGCTGCACAATCTATTGGAGAACCAGGTACCCAACTTACCATGCGTACATTCCATACAGGTGGAGTTGCTGGTGGAGACGATATTACACAAGGTCTTCCAAGAGTTGAAGAATTATTTGAAGCAAGAAATCCAAAAGGAAAAGCGACAATTGCAGAAATTAATGGTAAAGTTGCTTCCATTAAAGAGGACAATGGAAAATATAAAATTGTAGTAGAAAATGATGTAGAAGCAAGAGAACATGTTACAAATTACAACATGAAACTAAGAGTTCATGAAGGTGATAATGTAGTAGCTGGAGATAAATTAACTGAAGGTGCAATTAGTCCAAAAGAATTACTTGCTGTAACAGATCCAATTACTGCTCAAGAATACATATTAAAAGAAATTCAAATGGTTTACAAATTACAAGGTGTTGATATTTCAGATAAACATATTGAATTAATTGTAAAACGTATGATTAGTAAAGTTCGTATTGTTGATGCTGGAGATACAGAATTAGTAGAAGGATTAACAATTTCTCTTCATGACTTTACAGAAGCAAATAAACCAGTTATCTTACGTGGTGGAGTACCAGCAAAAGGACGTCCAATTATGCTTGGTATTACAAAGAGCTCATTAGAAACAGATTCTTTCTTATCTGCTGCATCTTTCCAAGAAACAACTCGAGTATTAACAGATGCTGCAATAAAAGGAAAAGTAGATTACTTAAGAGGATTAAAAGAAAATGTTATTATTGGTAAACTGATTCCAGCAGGAACAGGTGCAAAACAATATAGTGATATTAATATGATCCTTGAAAAAGAATTTCTAGATGATGAACCAAGTGAAGTTTTAGAAGAAAAACTTATGGATGAAGATCTAATTACAGAAGAGAATAATGAAGAATAGACTTAAAAAAGTCTTTTCTTTTTTTTACTTAAATGATAGAATAAAGCACATTGAAAGTGTGATAAAATGAAACTAAATAAAAACTATTGTATCTTTCATATTGAAGGAGAACAAATTACATTTTTAAGAAAATTAAAAGAATCAAAAATTGAGTATAAAGCCGAATTATCTAATATAGCAGTAAACAAAGAATTGGGTGCAATGGATTTTTACATTGGATATGATGATATCATTAGTTTTTTAAATATAGTTTACGAAACGACAAAAAAGCAAGAAGAAATATTAGGTGTTTATGTCTTAAGTAATAACAATTGGGTATTAATAGATATTCCATCAAGCATAGCAAATAACTTACCAAAAAGAAAAGAAGAACGAAATGAAGTAGATACACAACCAAGAATCATGAAAGTTATAGATGGTCAAAATGAAAATTTAAGTGAAGAATTATTTATACCTTATTATGCCAATTGGATGATTCATTATACTATAGGAGAAGAAACTGCAAGATTATTTGAACTTGGAAAGCATCAATATGGTGTATCATTTCAAATTAGATTACAACATCCAGAAGCATATTTAGAAAAAAGTGTAGTAAAGACTATGAAAGATTTCTTCAAAATACCACAATACACACAATATAAAAAAATATTGAAACGTGACTTAAGTGAAGAAAAAAATAAATAAATTGATGAAGAAGCAAGTAAGAAGTTTACTTGTTTTTTTCGATTTTCAAACTCATTTTTTCGCCATAACTTTACAAAATATGATAAAATAAAAATAAGACTAGGAAGTGATAAAATGTCACAATCAACATTCATTTTAATTGGTATTGCTTATTATTTGTTTTCTGTAGCAATAGTAGTTGTAGTTTTGAATTTTATTGCCAAAAGAGATAAGAAAAAATATCAAACAGAAATTAATGAATTAGAGCGAGAAAAAAACTTAATTATATCAGCTTCTATTATGTCAGAACTAAATAAAGTAGAACCACTTGTAAATAATGCAGATATGCAAGAATTATATAATGAATGGAAAAGACGTTTTAATGAATTAAAAGAATCAGAAGTTCCTAAAATAACGGACCAATTAATTGAAATTGAACAACTATTTCAAGAAAAGAAATATAAAGAATTAAAACAAAAATTAACAGAGACTGAACTGGATGTATATTATGTAAAAACAAAATCGAACTTTCTACTAGATGAGATTAAAGAAATTACGCTAAGTGAAGTAAGAAATCGAGAAACAATTACAAAGTTAAAGGCACGTTATCGAGAGATAAGAAATAAATATATGAAAGAAAAAGATCAATATGAAATTATTTCATCTCCTTTAGATTTGCAGTTTGAAAATATTGACAAATTGTTTGGAGCTTTCGAATTATCCATGGATAAAAATGCATATCAAGAAGTAGGAAGAATTGTGAAAGCAATTGATGACACGATAGGAAATTTAGAAATTGTGATTGAAGAATCTCCAGGAATTATTGCAATGGGAAAAGTTTTAATTCCGAAAAAAATGAAAGAAATCAATTCAATTTATGAAAAAATGAAAAAAGAAGGTTATAATTTAGAATTTTTGAATTTACCTTATAATCTGACAGAATCTAATAAAAAAATTACAGATATCTTTCAACGTTTAAATGTTTTAAATATTGAAGATTCTACATTTGAACTTAAAACAATGATAGATTACTTTGATTCTCTTTATAATGATTTTGATAAAGAACGTATTTCAAGAAAAATATTTGATGACTATCAACGAAGTATTTTGATAAAAGTAACAAAATTAATTAAAATTAATAATAAGTTAATTCGAAAATTAGATGATATAAAATATAGCTATGACTTAACGGATGAAGATGTTTCTGTGATTGATGAAATAAAAGAAGAATTAGCTAAAATAAGAGAAAAATATGATGAAATTATTGAAATTCATCGAGCACATCGTCATAGTTTTAGTCATTTAGGAAAAGAAATGGAAGTATTAAATGCTAAACTTACACATACAGAAGAAAAATTAGAAACAGCACTAAGAACTCTTGGAAGTTTAAAAGAAGATGAACTAAGAGCAAGAGAACAATTAGATGAAATTAAAATAATACTAAATAAAGCAAAACAGCAAATGAAAAGCTACAAGCTTCCAGTTGTTCCTAAAAAATATTTTGTAGAATTAAGTGAAGCAACAGAAGCAATTGCTAATATGGTAAAAGAATTAGAACGTACGCCAATATCTATAAAAGTATTAAATACTAGAGTAGATACAGCAAGAGATTTAGTTTTGAAACTATTAAATACTACCAAAGAAACCATTAAGACGGCTAAAATGGCAGAAACAGCCATTGTTTATGGAAATCGCTATAGACCAGTGAATAAAGATGTTGATTTTGGTTTAACAAAAGCTGAAAATGCTTTCTATAAAGGTAATTTTAAATCATCATTAGAAAATGCCATTGTAGCAATCAACATTATAGAACCAGGAATACACAAAAGATTAATAGAAGAATACGGAGAGTGATTATCTTATGAAAAAGATCATGATTGACTTAGACGAGACAATCGTAAGTGGGGGATATATAGAATCTTTAAATGATTATCTTGGAACAAATTATAAAGTAGGAGACATAAAAGAATATTATATTTCGGATATTCTATCTCCTGAAGAAAACGATAAATATTTAGATCATTTTTATAAAAACGTTAATGTATATGATAAAAGTCATTTAATTCCAGATGCATTAGAAGTAATAGAAGAATTAAAAAATTATTATGAGATTTATATTTGTACAGCTTTTTATGATAAAAGAAAGCCTGAAGCATGTTCTATTATGGCTAAACATAAATATACTTGGATTCTAAAAAATATGCCATACATTGATCCAAGAAAAATATTACTTACTAGTGCTAAAGAACTTGTAATGTGTGATGTAAAAATAGATGATAAAGTATCTAATTTAAAAAGAGGATATGGAAAAATTAAACTATTATTATCACAAAAACATAATGAAGATTATAAAGATGAAGATTTAGCAGCATTAGGAATCATGCGTGTTCATAATTGGAAAGAAATAAGAAGTATCTTAATTGAAGGAGTGTTACCAGAATGATATACTTAGATTACAGTGCAACTACCCCTGTAAGTTATGATGTATTAGAATCATATTTAAGAGCAACCAAAGATTTTATAGGAAATCCAAATTCTTTACATGGTTTAGGAGTAAAATCAAAAACTTTAATGAACAGTGCAATAAAACAAATAGCAGATCTTTTTAATATTTTAGAAAGTGAAATAACATTTACAAGTGGTGCAACAGAATCAAATAACATGGCTCTTATTGGAAGTTGCTTAGCAAACATGAAAACTGGAAATCATATTATTGTTTCTAAATTAGAGCATCCATCTATTTATAAAATTTGTGAATATTTAGAATCAATTGGCTTCACAATTAGTTATGTAAATAATGATCAAGACGGATTAATCGATTTTGAAGATTTAAAATCACTAATTCGTCCAGATACTATCTTAGTAAGTATTTGTGCTGTAAATAGCGAAGTTGGAATTCGTCAACCATTAAAAATGATTCGTCAAATTATAAAAAAAGAAAATTCTCAAACTTTGTTTCATAGTGATATGACTCAAGCAATAGGTAAAATTCCAGTAAGTTTTCATGATGTAGATATGGCAAGTATCTCTGCTCATAAAATTTTTGGACCAAAAGGAATTGGATTGTTTTACAAAAATAGTAGAGTGAAATTAATGCCAATTATTTATGGTAGTGGAAAAAGTAACGATTTAAAACCAGGTACCCCAGCAGTACCACTTATTGTAGCTTTTTCAAAAGCGTTAAGACTTGCTTTAATAGATTTAGACAAACGTGAAAATTTTGTAAAACGGTTGAATGAAAAAATTATTACTGAAATTTCTAAATTGGATGGCTTAGTAATCAATCAAACAAAATATTCTATTCCCCATATTTTAAACATTAGTTTAATGAATGTAAGACCAGAAACTTTTATTCATGCTATGGAAGAATTTGAAGTTTATCTTGGAACTAATACTGCCTGTGCAAGTGGAGATTTATCTACCAGTATTATGGCGATTTATAATGACAAAAGAAGAGCTATGGGAACGATTCGAATTAGCCTTTCTTACATTACAACAACAGATGAAATTAACCGCTTCTTAAACTATTTTAAAAGTATTTATCCAAAATTAAATGGTTTAATGGATTAGAAATAAGCTCAAGTGAAATACCTTGAGTTTTTCTTTGATTTTTGATATATTCTACTAGTATGTGAGGTGAAAAAATGAAACAACTTATCATTATAAAATATGGTGAAATGACGACCAAAAAAGATAATATTGGCTTATTTTTGAAAGCCTTAAAAGATAATGTCACATTTGCTTTGCAACAGGAAGAAGTTACAATTGAATATGATAGTGGAAGAATGTTTATCAATTGCTTAAAAAATAACTTTGAAAGCGTTTTAATTCGTTTAAAAAAAGTATTTGGAATTCATGAAATAATAGTTGGATATGAATTAGAAAAAAATGATATAGAATTTTTGAAAAGTTCATTAAAAGAATTAATTGAAAATAAAGAATTTAAAACATTTAAAATTGAAACCAAAAGAAGTAATAAAAAATATTCATTAACTAGTCCTGAAATTAGTAAAATCCTAGGTGGGATTGTTTTACAAAATAAAGAAAATGTAAAAGTTGATGTTCATCATCCTGAAGTAATCATTCATGCAGAAATTAGATTAGATAAGTCTTATTTATATTTTGAAACCTATAAAGGTCTTGGAGGATATCCTGTAGGAACACTTGGAAAAGGTTTATTAATGTTAAGTGGTGGAATTGATTCACCAGTTTCTGGATATTTAGCAATGAAACGTGGAGTAAAATTAGAAGCAGTTTATTTTGAAAGTCCTCCACATACTTCACAACAAGCTAAAAATAAAGTAGAAAGCTTAGCGCGGATATTATCAAGTTATAATCATGATATAAAATTACATGTTGTAAAATTTACAGAAATTCAAGAAGCTATTTACAAAAATATTCCTCACGAATATCTCATTACGATTATGAGAAGAATGATGTATCGTATATGTGCAATTATTGCAAGTAAATCTAACTGTAAAATAATTGTTAATGGAGAATCAATTGGACAAGTAGCTAGTCAAACACTAACAAGTATGAATGCTATTAATAGAGTAGTTAATATCCCTGTCATAAGGCCTTTAGCTTGTTTCGATAAACTGGAAATAATTGATTTAGCAAATAAAATTGGAACATTTGAAACTAGTATTTTACCTTATGAAGACTGTTGTACTATATTTGTACCAGATCATCCTGTAATTAATCCAGAAGTTATAAAATGCGAAGAATATGAGTCTTTGATACCTTTTAAAGATTTAATTTATCAAGCTGTCAAATCAAGAGAGATTATACATATTAAAGAATATGATCAGAAATTTGAAGATATATTATAACTGCAAAAAAACTCTAGTTCTTCTAGAGTTTTTTTGTAAAAAGATTTATTTATGAAATCTTCTGTTCGAAATTATCACAGTATGTTTTATCTTTTTTCTTTGATCCACTTATAAGTATTTTTCCTAAAGTACAATGATTTTCAATACTGTGATGGTACTTACAGTCCACAACATCACAATCAATTCTTTGATTAAAATATTCTTCATTTTTCAATTCAATCACCTAATTTTAATATGAATAAAAATTAGCATTTTATGCATAATAAAGTTAGGTGATAAGATGCGCAAAAATATAACTTATTTTTATAAATGTTATGATGGATCTCCACTTAGCGAGCTAGAAAGAAAAGAAGTAGAATATTTTAATGATTATGGTTATAACTTCGAAACGAATCGAAGAAGGGAAATCTCATTAGACAATAACTCAAAAAAATCAGGTCCAAACTGTCTTCAAAGACATATGAAAAGGGAAAAAGGATAGCAAAAGATCCTTTTTTTTTGTATAATATTAATACGAGGTGATAAAATGAAAATATTATCAGTAAATGCTGGAAGTTCTTCTTTAAAATTTTCGGCATTTGAGATGCCAGAAGAAAAAAAATTAATATCTGGATACTTTCAAAGAATTGGAATTGGTAAAAGCTTTTACACTTTAAAAGTAAATGGCGAAAAAAAAGAAGTTTATGTAGAAATGCAAAATCATACAGATGCATTTAAAATTTTAATTCAAGAATTAATAGACAATCATATTGTATCTGATTTAAATGAAATAAAAGGAATTGGTCATCGTGTAGTTCATGGAGGAGAATTCTTTAAAAACAGTGTAGTAGTGGATGAAGATGTTATAAATAAAATATCAGATCTAAGTGCTTTAGCTCCACTTCACAACCCAGCAGCAGTAATAGGAATT
This sequence comes from uncultured Bacilli bacterium, assembly GCA_910587775.1. Taxonomy (GTDB): domain Bacteria; phylum Bacillota_I; class Bacilli_A; order RF39; family UBA660; genus MGBC162267. Next base: position 21,079 of record CAJUNF010000020.1, read on the forward strand.
CGTGCAGCTTTAGAAGTATTTCCTAATGCTACACAAACAGTTGTGTTTGATACATCTTTTCATCAAACAATGGAAAAAGAAAACTATCTTTATGCACTTCCTATGAGCTGGTATCGTGATTATAAAGTAAGAAGATATGGTGCCCATGGAACGAGTCATAAATATATTACAGAACGTATGGAAGAAATATTAGGTAAAAAAGATACTAAATTAATTATTTGTCACATTGGATCCGGAGCAAGTATAAGTGCTATAGAAAATGGCAAATGTATTAATACCTCTATGGGATTTACACCAAATGCTGGACTTATTATGGGAACTCGATGTGGTGATATTGATGCCTCTATTATTCCATATATGATGAAAGAAGCTAAAATCACTCCAGAAGAAATGGATAGTATTATAAATAAAGAAAGTGGTGTTTTAGCAATCAGTGAACAATATAGTGATATGCGTGATATTTATGACAATGTAAAACTTAATGAAGAGAAATCTACACTTGCACTTAATATGTTTGTTCGTCGAATTGTTGATTATATTGCAAAGTATTATTTTCAATTAAAAGGATGCGATGCAATTATTTTTACCGCTGGTGTAGGAGAAAACGGAGCTTTTGAACGAAAAAAAGTAGTTGAGCAATTAGAATTTTTAGGAGTTCATTTAAATGCACCATTTAATGAACAAATCGCTAGCTATCATGAGATTCATGAAGGAAAGATTACAACAGATGATTCTACAATTGCAGTTTATGTTGTTCCAACTGATGAAGAGATTATGATTGCAAGAGATACTTTTGCATTTATTAAATAGTAGAAAGAAGAATGTGAATTGACAAGAGAATTACTAAAAAAGATTGCAAAAAAAATCAAACAATATGACACGATCATCATTGCAAGACATACAGGACCAGATCCAGATGCGATCTGTAGTCAAATCGCTCTTCGTGATTCCATTCGCTTAACTTATCCATCCAAAAAAGTTTATGCAGTAGGAGTAGGAGTATCTAGATTTAAAAAATATGGATTATTAGATAAAATAGATAATAAAAATCAAAAAGACGTTTTACTAATAACTTTAGATGTTCCAAACTTTTGTCGTGTAGATGGAATTGAAGAATTAAAATTTAAAGAAATTATTAAAATAGATCATCATCCATTAGAAGAAGTTTTTGGATTAACTGAATGGGTAGATGAAACAGCTTGTAGTACTTGTCAAATGATTGCAGATTTAATACTAAACACTAATCTAAAATTAAATGAATCTATTGCATCTAATTTATTTATTGGAATTGTTTCGGATAGTGATCGTTTTTTACTTGCATATACAACTTTAAATACATTTAAAACAGTCGCAACACTAATGGAAAGAAGTAAAGTAAATTTTATAAAACTCTATGAAAAACTTTATGAACGTCCCATAAATGAAGTAAAATTTCATGGATACTTAGCAGAGCATTTAACTATGACTGAAAATGGATTAGCTTATGTAAAAATATCTAGTGAGATTTTAAAAAAATATGAAGTAGATGCATCCTCTCCATCTAATATGATTAATGACTTTAATTTTATCAAAGATGTTTTAGTTTGGACTTTTATCACATATGATGAAAAAAATAAATTATATAAAATAAATATTCGAAGTCGTGGACCAATAATTAATGAGATTGCTTCTAAATATAATGGGGGAGGCCACAAATTTGCAAGTGGTGTTAGAACAGAAAAAGAAGAAGACATTGATAAACTAATTGAAGATTTAGATAATGCTTGTAAAAATTATCAAGTAAAGTCTTAATCTTTTTTCTTTAGAAAGGATTTTACATGGTTATTAAACAAATTAAGAAAAATAAAAAAAATACCTATGAGATTACATTTCAAAGTGGCATAAAATCGGTTGTTTTTGAAGATTTAATAGTGAAGTACCGACTGCTTCCAAACAAAGAAATTTCTAATTCCGATTGGAAGAATATAATTAATGAAAATGATACATTATCTTCTTATTACTTAGCAATTCAATATCTTACAATAAGGCTTAGAACGAAAAAGGAATTAAGGCAGTACTTAAGAAAAAAACAAGTTGATAATACACTAATCGAAGAAACTATAAAAAAACTAGAACAAGAAGGATATTTAAAAGAAGAAGAATATATTAGATGTTTCTTTCACGATTCCTTTCGGTTTTCTAGTGATGGACCACTCAAAATAAAGAAAAAGCTATTAGATCATGGATTACAAGAAGAAAAAATAGAAGCAGTTAAAAGTGAAATTTCACTTTCTGACTGGCTTTTTAAATTAGAAAAAATATTTCAAAAGAAGGCAAACTCCCATCATACAGATGGATTAGAAAAATGGAAACAAAAATGTATTCAATATTTAATCCAACTAGGATACCCAAAAGAATGGATAATGGATATTCTACCTAAAATAGAATGGATGAAGGATAATAGCATTATTAATAAAGAATATGAAAAAATAAAAAGAAAATTAAGTAGAAAATATGAAGGCAATGAATTAGAATTTCAAATTAAACATCGTCTTTATTTAAAAGGATTTCAAAAAGAAGAAATTGATGCCATAAAAAAGGAAAGGGAATAAAACCTTTCTTTTTATTTTGAAGAATCATTTTTGCTTGCTTCTATATTAGCAATAGTATTTGAAATATAATTACCATATTGTTTTTGAATTTCAGAATCTACAATATCCATACCATATTTCTTACGAAGTTCTGTTAAAGCAGTAACACTTAATGTACTATCTGCACTAATTTTCTTTTCTCCAAGAGTAGAACGAATAGATTCTTTTGTATCTTCTAAACTAGCTTTTTCTTTTTGTTCTTCTCTTAAAATAACATGATATCCTAATTCAGTAGTAATAACTTCTGTACTAAATTCACCGTCTTTTAATGAATTTGCTGATTTAACAATTTCATCATAAGAAGATCCAAGAGTTCCAATATTAATATAACCTAAACTTCCACCATTTTCTTTCGTACTTTCATCTTTTGAAAGATTTTTAGCAAGTTCCTTAAATTTTTCTTTTTTATTATCACTTTTCTTAAGTTCATCGATAATTGATTTTACTTGATCTTTTGCTTTATTTTCAGCTTCAGTTTTCTCTTCAGTACTCATACTACTTGTTGTATCAGCAGTAATTAGAATATGACTAACTAAAATATCTCCAAATACACTTTCATCATAATATTTTTTAATTTCTTTATCTGTTACTAAGCTTTTTCCATAATCTACAATTGCTAAATTTTGTAAAGCTCCTATATAATATGATTTTTGATATGCTTCAATAGAAGAATATCCATAATAACTTTGTAACATTTGAAGAAATTGTTCTTCACCATAGGTTTCTTTCATCGCTTTTACAGTACTTTCAGCAACTTCTTTTTTAGATTCTACTTCACTTGCATATTCTGTTTCAAGTATTTTCTTATCTATCATTTGAAGCAAAGATTGAAGTGCATAATTATCTTTTATATCGTTATATAAATCATTAACACTAATCATATCTCCATTTTCAAACTTTACAACAGCTTCTTCTCCATTAGAAAGTGTAGGTATTTTTCCACATCCACATAATAACATAGTACAAGCCCCTAATATAACTATTTTCTTCTTCATGTAATCCTCCTTAAAATTAACCATAAACATTATAACAATGTTAGGAAAAAAATACAAGTTATCATCTAATTAAGAGGGTAATAAGTAATTAAAGTGTTACCTAATTTTTTAAAATTTTAATTAAAAAAGTGATATTAAATCCTCATTTAAGTTTTATGAAACAATTCAAAATGTAATTATTTAGATGAGCAAAAGAAAAATCATAAAAAGAAAAAAATTCTTTCATAATGGAAGAACCAATTAGCATATTTTCCATACAATATAAATGAAAAGACAAATAAAGGAGGAATGATTTATGAATAAATGTTGTGAAAATGGAATTGGCCCTGCGATCATTTTAGTATTATTTATTTTACTGATCCTAATTGTAGGAGCATTCGTTTAGTCTTTATAAAGGAGGTGTCCCATGAGCTGTTGCAAAAAACCAGTTGATAATGAATGCTGTGGCGGAAATAGTTTCTATAACAGCGCTTTCATTATCTTAGTACTTTACATCTTACTTGCAATAATTCTTGGCGGATTAATTTTCTAAGAAAGAAGGATAACCTTCTTTTTTTTCTATTCTTTTTATGATAAAATGAGGAAGAATAGGGTGAGGCAATGTTTGGAAATATACTAGATATTACAGATAATAAAATAATTGTTGAAAACAAAAGTCAAACAATTGAAACAAATATATTAAATGTACATGTTGTGTTCTCAGAAGGAAATAGAAAAATAGTTGGAGAAGTTATTAAAGTTACCAAAGAAATAATAACGATTTTACTTTTGGGAGAAATCAGGGACACATATTTTCAAAGTGGTATATTAAAAGTTCCTAATATAAATACTAGTTGTAGATTAATTTATAAAAGTGAATTAGAAATACTAATTGGGTCTCAAGACTATGCAAGTAAAAATACTTTATTAGTTGGTAGCTCCGTAAATTATGAAGGATACAAAGTAACTATTAATATGAATTCTTTTTTTTCCAATCATTTTGCAATTCTAGGTAATACAGGAAGTGGAAAATCATGTGCCGTAGCAAGAATGATTCAAAATATATTCTACTATAATAGTGAAGCAATTCCAGTAAATGCACATATTGTTTTATTTGATGTTTATGGCGAGTACCATAATGCTTTAAGTAAAATGGAAAACATTCCAGGAATAAAGGTAAGAAATTATACAACTGAAGTAGTAAATGAACATACAGAAGTAATATCTATCCCTCCATATTTTTTAGATGTAGATGATTTAGCAATTCTACTAGAAGTTCAAGATAGTTCCTTATTACCAATCTTAGAAAAAACACTTCAATACGTATATATATTTAAAAGCACTGACCCAAAATCAATCGAATATAAAAATGATATTATTGCTAAATGTTTAATTGACATTTTATCAAGTGGAAAAAATCCATCTCAAATTCGAGACCAAATTATTTCTATTTTAATGAAATATAATACAGAATCATTAAACTTAGAGGCTGAAATTGTACAACCAGGATACACAAGAACGGTAAGACAATGTTTAAATATTGATGCTCAAGGAAAAATAAATGCCATTCAATACATAGTTGATTTTTTATCTAAATTTACTCAAATTGAATTAGAGTCTCATATTTTAGGAGATAACTTTATTTATGATTTAGATGATATTTATTATGCTTTAGAATTTGCACTATTAAGTGAAGGAGCATTTACTAGTCAAGTAATGTATGAGAAAGCAAATAGTTTAAAAGTACGGTTACATGCAATTATTAATAGTCCTTCTAAAAAATACTTTACAGTAGAAACCCCTGTAGGAAAAAAAGATTATGTGGAAAGATTATTTTTAACTCCGATGAATGAACAAGCTCAAATTGTAAATATGAATTTTGATTTTATTGATGATCGCTTTGCGAAAATTCTAACAAAAATATTTTCAAGATTATTTTTTCAATTTGCAGTAAATTACAATCCTCGAGGATCTTATCCAATTCATATTATTTTAGAAGAAGCACATCGTTATGTTAATAATGATAATGATAATTCTGTTTTAGGTTATAATATATTTGATCGAATTACTAAAGAGGGGAGAAAGTATGGAGTAATTATGGGCTTTGTTACACAAAGACCAAGTGAGTTATCTCCAACAGCCTTAAGCCAATGTTCAAATTTCATCGCTCTAAAACTATTCCATCCAGAAGACTTAAAAATTATAACTTCAATTTCTGCAAATGTTACCATGCATGATTTAGAAAAAGTAAAATCTTTAAGACCTGGAACAGCTCTTACTTTTGGAAATTCTTTTCCTCTTCCAGTAATTGTCAAAATAGATTTACCAGATCCAACGCCAAATAGTAGCAATATAAACGTTACAAATACATGGTTTTAAAAAAGATATTAGTCAACCTAATATCTTTTCTCAGAGTGTTGACAAAGGTCAATGCTCTTTTCTTTTAAAAAAAGTTGTTG
>CAJUNF010000021.1:0-12809 GCA_910587775.1 uncultured Bacilli bacterium
GGACTATATCTTCTTTGTAATTCGTTATAACAGATTAACAGACTAAATATCAAAATAATTATAATTCCTTTATTAGTTATTAAAATTTTATAAAGTTCGTGTTTGAATAAAGAAGTATGTGGCTTAAATTTCCATATAAAGTTTTTAGTAGATCTTTTTAATTCTAAACTTTTACCTTTTAAAAAGAACTTAACACAAAAGAAAATTCCTAGTACAAGCAACCCCACTATCATAATCCAAGAAAAGGTTATTCTTGAAATTGGATATTCAAAAAAATTAAAGTTTAAATATGAGCCATATAAATTTTCTGTTTTTAAAATACCAAATATATTTAAGTGCTTTATTATATTAAGATTAGATACTGCTGGTATAATTTTATAAAATAACCAACTTATCCCTAAAAATGAAATACCTAACATATATGGAAGTATCATACTATCAGAGATAATGCAAATAGCTGTAATAATAGTCCCGATTCCAAATACAACGATTCCTTTTGTAAGTATAGAAATAATAAGATACTCTAATATACTTCCATTAAAATTGCTTTCCATATACGGTGCTAAAGATTGTAATTTTATTCCTAAATCATGAAATCCACCAAATATTCCAAAAAACAAATAATTTATACCAAAAAGCAAAGCGCTAAATATGATACAATGAATAAACAAGGCTATAATTTTGGCAAAAATACTATGTACTACTCCATACTTTGTACTACGAGTAACATAAAATAACTTCTTTTCTTTTTCTTCAGTAATTAAATTTCCAATAAATAAAAAGGTAATTAAAATCAAAAGTATGTCTGTTCCTATATTTTCAATAGTTGATACGATTGTTTTTGATGGTATAAATTTAACATTACTAGAATTTAACTCTGAATAATCTTTGGCACTTTTCTTTATATTACGAGTAGAAAAATTACTTTCATCTTGATTATTAAATATAGAAATACTCTCTAATTTACCTTCGGCTTTTTTTATACCTTCTAAATAATTATCATATCCTGATACTTTAACTTGTTCATTATATATTTCATTAATAAAAATTTGTTCTTGCTCTAATGATGCTGTGAAATGTAAATAATTTCCTGATTTATATATTTCATAATAGGTTTCAAAAATTCCTGGATTCTCATTCAATTCCTGTTCAACAAAAGAACTTCCAATTTCATTTTTCTGCATATTTAATATATTTATTACAAAATAAATACCATCAATATCCTTTTTTAATTTTTTTACATATTCTTCTTTTTCACTTTCATTCATATTTAATATTTCAGATTGAAACATTTTATAAGAAGAAAGTGATGGTTTTTTTTCATTTTCTAAATTTGTGTACCAAAGGAAAAATATATTTATAATTAACAATAAGCAAGTTATAAAAATAAAACTTTTTTTATTCCATATTTTTTTTAATTCAAAATAGATTAAACTCCCCATATCTATTCATCTCCAAATAATTTCATATATACTTCTTCTAAACTAGAAACATTATTTTTTTCACAAAGGGCCTTAACTGAATCCGTATCAATAATCTTTCCTTTTCTAATAAGGATTATTTTATTTGCCACAGACTCAATATCAGATACAACGTGTGTAGAAACTAAAATTATTTTTTCTTTTGATAATGTAGCAATTCTTTCTCTTATTCGCACTCTTTCTTTTGGATCTAACCCTGCAGTAGGTTCATCTAAAACTACTATTTTAGGGTTTCCAAGTATCGCTTGTGCTATTAAAATTCTTTGTTTCATTCCTCCAGAGTATGTTCCTATTTTTTGGTCTTTAACTTCCATCATATTAACATAATTTAAAACTCTTTTAATTTCATTATTTAACTCTTTTTTTGGTATACCTTTTAAAGTCGCCATATAAGAAAGAAATCTTGTGCCAGAAAAACTATCATACATTCCTTGCTGTTGTGGAGCAAAACCTAGTAAACTTCTATAAGAAGCACCCAACTTTTTTATATCTTCTTTATTCCATTTTACATTTCCTTCTGTTGGACTTAAATTACCCGTTATTATATTCATAAGAGTTGATTTTCCTGCTCCATTTGGACCTAAAAGTCCATATATTCCATTTTCAAAAATCAAATTAACATCTTTAAGTGCTTTTTTATTTTTGTATTCTTTTGAAATATGTTCAAGTTCAAGCAATTTACTCACCTCCATAAACTCTTTTAATATTTTGAAAACTATTTTTACCAGTAAAAAATTCTTCTTTACTAATCACACCATATTTATTACTATGGGTTGTGTATGAACCATCACTGTTAAAAGTAACATCAGAATCATATATTGCTAAAATGTTATTTTGAGATATGCTAATTATTTCTATATAAGATTCTGTACTCTTATTAGCAAGTTTTGATTCTGTCATCTTACCAGTATCAACATCAATAAAATAACTTGTAGGATTTTTACCATTATTTGTTATACATAATAATTTATTATCAATTACTCGATCAACCCAAACATTAGATAAGTTGGCTAAAGTTTCTTCCTTACCAGTTTTTAAATCAATTTTCAGGATTTTGCTATTTCCATCTATGTTATAATACAAATTTTTTTCATCAACTGTATATGTGCGTGAAGATGCTTTCACACGATAAACTTCTTTTAATGTATCATTATCAATATCAAGAAGTGCGAAAACATCAGAAGAATTCTTATACAATTCATTATTATTATGTTTTTCTTCATCAGACACTTGTCCACCTAAATCTATACCGTGTAAGATAAGATTTCGCTCTGTACTGCCAATAACTTTCCAATCAATATTGTCATTTTTATTTAGAGAAAGAATAGTAGATTCTTTTTTAGTGTTTAAATCTAAATAGATAAGTTTTCGTTCACCAGAAGTGCTATAAGCATTTCCACCAGTATATTTAGTTTCAACTTTTTTTGCAATCAAATAAATTCCATTCCCACTACCAATTACAAAATCTTCTATTGTAGCATTATCATCAAATGTATAAATTTTCTCTCTATTTGTCCCATCTAAATTTAATTTATATAATACGGCTTTGTTGCTTTCCACATTACTTTTTGATATTTCTCCTAAAACTCCCATTGCAACCTGCCCTGATGTATCTGTGCTTTTACTTATAACATAAATTTTATTATTCCAAATAAAGACTTTAGAATCAAATTGAAATTCATCTTTATTAAAAACTGAAGTACAATCTTCTGTTTTATGAGTACAAGCAGAATTATTACATAAATGTATTTCTTGTTTTGTTTTAAAATCAATATACATTAAGTGTTTAGCAAGTTTACCGTTATTTAATCTGCTATAATCTGTTAAATAATAATATCCATCATTTGTAGTAGCACCATTACTTAAAAATTTTAAATCACTGCTATTATTTGTAACTTCCCCTTCTTCATCTTTAGATGGTAAAAATACTTCTTTTATATTTTTTTGACATCCACAAAGTGTGAAAATCCCACCAATTATAATTAAAATTGTTAATATTTTTTTCATAATATATCTATCCTTTCTTTAAACTATTTAACTAAATATCAAATATTTAAATAATATCTAACTTTTTCTTTGAATTCCCCTAGTCTATTACTTTTTAATATATTTTGAGGACATTCTTTTCCTGTAAAATCGTGATGACCTTTTATAGCACTAATATCTAAATTGTAAGATTTAAGAAGATATGCGACCAACTTTGTAGCATTATCAAATGTTTGATTAAAATCGCCATCTTCATTTACACAAAGTTCTATACCTATGCCATAATCATTTCCTTCTTTATCTCCTGCGTGATTTGCTCTTTCATCATCTGGAATATGATGATAAATTTCCTTATCATCAACTGTATAATGCCAAGATGTGGGGCTTTTGTTATTGTTTTTTAAAAATGTTGCGTGATTAGCAGCACCAACACCGTTTTCAAAATTATCTGTTTCGTGTATAACTATGTATTTAATAATTCGTTTTTCTCCAGTTCTTGCTGATGTATTTGTGTCTATCAATTTTGTAAAAACCGGAACACCATACACTTCTTTCGGAAAAACTGAAGACTGCTCGATATTTTCACTTTTATTATCTACTTGTGTGCTAGTTTTATCTGATATTTCATTTTTACTTGCGTGAGATAATTTTAATAGATTATTATCATTATGTATAATAAATAATGATAATAGTACAAATATAAATATCTTGATTTTAGGTTTTAATTTTTTTCTTTTATATCTTCTCTTTTGCTGCATTTATCTAACTCCTTATTAAGCCATTTTAGACTTACAAGAATATGATATAAAACAAAAGTCAAAAATCCGTCAAATTTATAATTTTTTTATTTTAGATTAAAATAATTACTTGCCTTATTAAGAGTTATACCTTTTAAAGTTGCCATTTCTTCTATTGTAACAAAAGCATATCCATTTTTTGATAATTCTTTCATTGCTAGTAATGCCCCATCTATTGATGTTTCATATAAATCGTGTAATAAAATTATTCCTCCATCGTGAGCATTATCAATAATATACTTTGCTATTTTATTCTTATCTTTATATTTCCAATCTTCAGTATCTAAATCCCAAAGAATATTATACATATTAGCAAGATTTTTAATATTTTTATTTGTATTGCCATATGGAGGTCTTAAATAAAGAGTATTGCTACCCGTTACTTCCTTTATTACATTGTTTGTTTTTTTAATTTCATCTACTATTTGATTATTGTTTAATTCAAAAAGATTTTTATGGTTGTAGGTATGACTTCCTATTAAATTCCCCATATCGTATGCTCTTTTCAAAGTATCTTTATAATTTTTTACACGATTACCAACAACAAAGAAAGTTACACGTGCATTATATTTATCCAAATTATCTAACAATTTATTGGTAGTTTTAGAATTAGGTCCATCATCAAAGGTAAAAGCAATCAGTTTTTTATTTTTAAACTTATTTATATCTCTTTCAAAATTATTTATAGGTTGATTATTTGTAGTATAATCAGTAGTATTATCATCTATATCCTGTCTATCGTTTGGGATTTGATAACTATTATTTTCATTTAAAAGAGTGTTTTTTTCTTGATCTTCTTTTTTTTGATTATCAATAACTTGTTCATTCTCATTTATCAAAGACTCATTTTCACTAACACGAAAAGATTTTAAGATATTGTTTACACAATTTAATATTAAAACTGTAAAAATAATAAAACAAATTACTTTTATTCTATATTTTAATTTCTTTTTGATATAAATTTTTCTTTTTCTCATAAAAAAACTCCTTGTCGTGCCATTCTAGGCTTACAAGGATATGATATAAAATAGAAGTCAAAAATCCGTCAAATTTGTATTTTTATTATTACTTTTGCTCCATTTTTTTCATCATTGTCAAGTTTTAGTTCTCCACCGTGCTTATTACATAGGATACGGCTTATCGTTAAACCCATACCATAATGTCCATCTTTACTATTTGAAATAATCAATTTATGATTTCCAGACAAAACATTTTCACTAAAACCAATACCATCATCTTTTACAATAATGATTAAAAAATTATGTTTTATTTCAAATGAAATTTTAATTTTTTTCTTTGCATATCTTAAGGCATTATTTATAATATTTTCTACTATTCTATAAACAACATCAACATCAATGTTAAAAGTTCCGTTTGGTATATGATCTGTAATTTCTAATTTAATCTCTTTAGATTTAGTCATTAGTGAAAAATCATTACAAGCATTTTCTATAAATTCTTTTACGCTTACTTCTTTATGCTCAATTTTTATTTCATCTAATTGATTTATAGCACGAATAGAATTAGTATAGTTTTCTAATCTTTCAGTTGTTTTATTTATATTATTTATTATTTCAATAATTTTTTCATTAGATAAATCTTTATATTCTAAATTTTCTTGTAAATATTCTGTGTACCCTTTTATAATGGTAATAGGATTTCTTAAATCGTGAGCAACAGAAGTTTGCAAAATTTTTCTTTCTTCTATCATTTTCCATAATTCTTTATAATTTTCTTCTAACGCTTTTCGCATTTCTTCAAATGAAGAACACAACGCACCCATTTCATCATCAGATTCATAAAAAACATTAAAATCAAGATTTTCTTTTGCTATTTCTTGCATTGAATTTGATAAAATTCTTAAAGGTTCTTTTAATTTTCTTTTATAAAAAATAAATCCTGCTATCAAAATACCACTAATTGAAAATAATAAAGGAAGTAATATCATTAACACTCCCGTTGCTTGATAAGCAAATTTTCTTTTAGGAGTAAGTTTTTCAAAACTATTTTCTACTTTTACAACTTTTATCTCAATATCATCTAATGATATATAATTTTTTGATGACTCTAAACTATTTATTATCATTGGCATTTTTACTGCTTCACTACCTAATTCAGTTTCTACTACTACATTCATTTTTTGCCCGTCTTGATTAGTAAGTTCTAATGTTAAAACAACATCATTTGAATTTGGAACTAGATAGTTTCTAAATTTAGTACCACCCCAAATACATATTATTGACAATACAATGACAATTAGGAATGTACTAAAAACAACAAAAGCAAAAAATTTTCTTATTGATAAAGATTTATTCATATTTTTTAATTTTTCCAACAGTAACCAACTCCCCAACTTGTGTCTATGTACTCTTTTCCAGTAACGTCTTTAAATTTTGCACGAATTTTGCGAATATGCTCTTTAACTACATTACTATCTCCTAAAGCATCATATCCCCAAATTTTTTCATAAATTTGTTCTTTATCAAAAACCTGTCCAGAATTAGCAATTAGAAATTCAATTATATCAAATTCTTTTTTAGAAAATGGTATTTCTATTTTTTCAAAATATATTTTTCTACTTGATAGATTTATTATTAAACCATCTGCAAAAGTAATAATTGATAAATTATTTTTGCTTCTTTCATCTCGTCTTAAATGTGCTTCAACTCGAGCAGTTAATTCTTTCAAACTAAATGGCTTTGTAATATAATCATCTGCTCCATAGCTAAAGCCATTTATTTTGTCTTGTTCACTAACTCTAGCAGTCAAAAAAATTATAGGACAATAAATATAGTCACGAATATTTTTGCATAGTTCTAAACCATTTACACTTGGCATATTTATATCTAAAATAATCAAATTAGGAGATTTAGGAATATATAATAGTGCTTCTTCGCTACTGTTGGCAACCATTACTTCATATCCCTTATCTAATAAACAGGTAGATATTAAGTCTGTTATCATTTCTTCATCATCAACAACCAAAATTTTTTTCATTTTTAACTCCCTTCAAGTTATTTTTTTAAGAATTTAAAAAGACATATATGTAAGAACACTATCTATTACTTAACAAATTCAACTAGTAGGCACATACCAGTTAGGGTGGTATGATGAAACCTATTCTCCACAGACAGCCTCCATACTATTTTTTTCAAAAATTAGTAAAAATATCAATTTTTTATCGTTTTTTACCATTTTTTTGACCCCTACTGAATAGTTAATTTTCCCTTTATTTATAAGGGTTTATCGCCGGTTTAACACGCATACACATTCAACGTGACTAGAATGTACGTTATGAATAGTTCACATTGATATGTTCGTTTATAACTGACTATGTCATAATATACAAACATATTAGGTTCAATGTTTATTATGACTAATTAATTATTGTTTAATTTTTCAGCAATTTCATTGATTTTATTAATAGATTTTAAATACTCTTTTTCGATTGAAGTAAGTTCTTTTATCTGATACTTTTCATATTCTAGTTTTGCCTTTTCTATTGCTTCCTTATGACTAATTTTACCTGCATTTAAGAGAATATTAGCATCTAGAGAGTCTAATATTTTATCTAACTGATTAATATAATCTTTCATCCTCATAGGTTTATGTTTCATTGCCTGAAATTCAGCAAAGTCAAAATATCCTGAAACCAAGTTATTAAGCATCAAAAGTTCATCTTCAGTTAAATAATTTTTAGCAACTTCTATATCATTTATACTAGGTAACTCTCTTTAAAATTAGTAAGTCCCATAAAAGGTTTATTGGAATCAGCACGATTATAAATCACTTCTGCTGCAGTATTGCCATGTGCTGCGAAATGAAACTTGTTTTGAACTATCTTAAAAAATTTTATTGTTTCTTCAGCTTTTGGATTATAATCAATAGCAGTAGCATACAAATCAAGAACTTGTCTATATAATACTTTTTCACTTGATCGGATATCTTTAATGCGGTTTATTAATTCATAAAAGTATTTTCCACCACCTAAATTTTTAAGACGCTCATCATCCATAGTATATCCTTTAATTATGTATTCTTTAATTCTTGCAGTTGCCCATTTTCTGAATCTTACACCCTCTAAAGATTTAACACGGTACCCTACGCTTATTATTACATCTAAATTATAATAATCAATATTTCTTTCGACTTTCCTAATTCCTTCTTTTTGAACTGTTGCAAAATTTGCAATAGTTGAAGCATTTCGTTCTAATTCACCTTCTTCAAAAATATTTTTTATGTGCCTAGAAATTACAGATTTATCCCTTCCAAATAATCTTGTCATTTGTTCCAAAGATAACCAAACTGTTTCTCCTTCTAAATTTACATCTAGTTTAATATTCCCATTTGTTGACTCATAAATAAGCAATTCTGTTTTATTTTCTTTTATCAATTCATTTTTCATTCCAAACCTCCTTATTTTTTAAATAATTATTAATACTTTTGCAGAATAAATTCCCAAGTATATTTTTTTCTTCCTTTACGAGTAGTTTCATTTTCATTTAATATAATTACATTCCAGTTTTTGGTTAATTTATCAAATTGTTCTTGATTAAATAATCTTTTATGTTGTTCTTTTACTGAATTGTAGTAAAAATTTTCTTCTACCTTAATATAATCATCATTAACATATTCATTTTTATCAGAGTTTACCCTTCCAATAAATAAGCCACCTCTTTCAAGAGTTTTATAAATAGAATCAAATATTTCCATTGTTTTATTCATATCAAAATAATGAATAGACAAGTTAGCATTTATTAATCCTACTGAATTAGATTCAAATGGTAAGCCATCAACAATATCAAAATTCATTATATTAGCATTAGGATACATTGCTTTAAACTTATTTGTTGCTTTTTCTGAAAAATCACATGATATTACATTAAAACCACGCTCAAATAACCATATTGAATCTTGACCTAAACCACATCTCCTAAATCAATAGCATTTTTATTATTTATATTACAAATAATATCATTATATTTTTCCATCCATATATCATTTAAAAAGTCTTTTTCTGATTCCTTTAGATTACTATAATATATTTCATCCCAATATTTTTTATCGCTCATAATTTTAATCTCCTTACTAGTCATCTATTTGACCATTTTTTCATTCTAGCATAACTATACAACACATACCAGTTAGGGTGGTATGAAGAAACATATTCTCCACAGACAACCCCACAATATTTTTTTCAAAAATTAGTAAAAATATCAATAATTTATCCGTTTTTTTATCATTTTTTGGCCCCTACTGAATAGTTGATTTTCCCTTTATTTATAAGGGTTTATCGCCTACTCATCACGCATACACATTCAACGTGTTTGGTATACGGAAACATATCAAACCCTTGCACCGATTCTAGTTGAAATTCATATTCTAACTCTTTTAAATCTCTTATTAAAGTAAAAGGATTACAAGATATATATATAATTTGTTTCGTACTAGTTTTTAAAATTGTTTCTTTTGTAAAGAAATCCAATCCTGCTCTTGGAGGATCTACAATAATTACATCATAAGAAGTATCAATCTTATCAATAATTTTCTCGACTTTTCCTAAATGAAACGAAGAATTAGTAAAGTGATTAAAACGAGCATTAGAAATAGCATTTAAAATAGCACTAGAAACGACCTCAATTCCTGTAAGATTTACCTTCGATTTATCTAACTGTAATCCAAGTGTTCCTACACCACAATACAAATCTAATACATTACGAGCATTTTTTAAGCACTTTCGAACATATAAAAACATTTTTTCACTCATATAAGGATTTACTTGAAAAAAAGAATTCATTGAAACTTGATAAAGCACTCCATTTTTTCGTTCAAAAAAATAAGAACTACCATAAACACATTTATGATTAATTAATATTCCTGCAATTTTATGACGATTAACGAAATCTTCTAAAATGGAAATATCCTCTTCTGTAACAATATCTAAAAGAATTTCATCATTTTCATTAACGCGAATAATAATCTCTCCATTTGAAAAAGCATAATAAGAAAAATCTTTTAAAACTTCATTAATTGCTTTCTTAGCAATTTGACATTCCATGATCTCTACAAAAGAGTGTGTTTCTACTACATAATATCCAAACTTTTTATTTTGAACTTTCAATGATATTTTATTTCGGTAATTCCATGACTCATCAGTTTTTTCTATAAATATATCTTGTGTCCAAAGATGATTTCTTGAAAAAAGTTCTTCCAACATATTTTTTTTCCAAACTACACTTTCCTCATAAGAGATATGTTCTAAATCACATCCTCCACACAAAGAATAATAAGGACATTTCGGCATTACTCTTTTTTCGCTAGGATTTAAAACTTCAAGCAAATGCCCTTCTTGATAATTCTTTTTTTCTTTTCGAATTTCTACTTCACATACTTCACCTGGAATTGTTTTTGGAACAAAAATAATTTTATCATTAATATAACCGATTCCTCTTAACTGAGAATCAAGTTTTTTAATTTCTACTTTGGACATATATTCACTTCCTAAACCTATTATACATTATATTGCATAGCCTGGAAAGTTTTGGGTAATTTAAAAATGGTGAAAAGTATGAAAAATAAGATCCTTGCAAGAATTCAAAAAGAATTTCAAAACTGTCCAGATTTAATTATCAAACAAATTGACTTAAACAAAAACGATACCATTTACATTGCTTATTTAGAAAGTGTTTCTGGAAGCGATAAAGTAAATGATTACATCTTAAAAAACCTTTCTTTTTTAAGTAGCGAAAAAATTAAAAATGTGCAAGACTTTCAAAGTTTAATTCCTGCTCCCAACACTGTTGAAATTGATGATTTAGACAAAATTGAATTTTATATTACCAATGGATTTACCATTGTTATTTTACATGACTTAATCTTTGCCTTAGAAACAAAAGCCGATATCAATCGTGGAATTCCAGAACCTACAAGTGAACCCACAATTATTGGTCCAAAAGATGGATTTACAGAAAATATTCAAATTAATTTAGGATTAGTCAAACGACGCATTAAATCACATACTTTAAAATCAGACAGTTTAGTAATAGGAAGAAAAACTACCACCATGATTAATTTACTATACTTTGATGATATTACTGACAATGAAAATTTAGATTACATAAAAAAAGAATTAGAAAAAATTGATATTGATGGAATTGTTGACTCTGGTACTATCGCCGAATACTTAGAACTTGAAAACAACTCACATTTTCCAAGTGTTACAAGAACAGAAAGACCAGATAGTGTTGCCAATGCTTTGTTAGAAGGAAAAGTAGCTATACTAGTAGATACATCACCTTTTGCTTTAATCCTACCAGCTTTCTTCTGCGATTTTATTAATCCTATTGCGGATAATTATTTAAAAACTAAAAATGTCAATTTCTTAAAAATTCTTCGTCTTTGTTGCTTTTTCTTTACCGTAATTGTTCCTGGTTTTTATATTGCGATTATTAATTACAACCCAGAAACCATCCCTACTTCCCTCTTAATCAACTTTGGAACCCAACGAGCGGATGTACCATTTCCAGCAATAGTTGAAGCCCTCATCATGCTCATCATTTGTGAAATTCTAAAAGAAAGTGATGTTAGATTTCCAAACTCTTATGGAAGTGCCATATCCATTTTAGGAGCTTTAGTACTTGGAGAAGCAGCAGTAAGCGCTGGTATTGTAAGTCCAATTATGATTATTGTAATTGCTTTCACCTTTATTACCAGCTTATTATTTACCAATCAAGAAATCGTTGGAGCCATCCGTCATTTTCGTTTTATCTTCCTTTTTACAGCTTCACTTTATGGATTATTTGGTATTTTCCTAGCTCTAATTTATTTCTTCATTCATGTAACAGAATTAACAACTATTAAAAAACCTTACTTCTATCCTTTTGCTCCTTTTGATCAAACCTATTTAAAAAAAGGAATACTAAAAGCCCAAGTAAATAAAGAATTAAAACGAAGTAAAATGCTTACGAAAAAAAATATAATTCGTCAAAGGAGGAATGAACCTTGAAAAAAATAATTCTACTTTTCGTTATCTTATTTACTATAACTGGTTGTTATGATTATCAAGAACTAAATGATAGAGCAATTGTTTCAGGAATCTCTATTGATTATATTAATGAAGAATATGTTGTAAATTATGAAATATTAAATAACTTAAAAACAGAAGAACCAGAATACAAAGCATATATGGTTGAAGGAAATGGTGAAACAATTATTGAAGCGTTTCAAGATGCGTCAGATGCAATTAGTAAAGAAACCTATTTATCCCATTTAAAAGTATTAATATTAGGAGAAGATGCTGCCAAAGAAAAAATGCGAGATATTGTAGATTATATGTTAAGAGACCCCTATATTAGAAATATTTTTTCTCCAGTAATTGCCAAAGGAACTACCGCTAAAAACATTCTTGCGAGTACCGATAAAGAAACACCTGTTGTATCTGAAAAAATAGAAACAATGATTGCAAACAATAAATATAACGAAAATATAAGTCTAAAAATTGACTTTGACCATTTTATGGATCAATTTGAAGATGACCGAATAGATC
>CAJUNF010000021.1:12819-25982 GCA_910587775.1 uncultured Bacilli bacterium
GAATTAGTAGATAAAAAACCTGTTTTAGCTGGAATTGCCATTTTTGAAGATAGCAAACTAAAAGATATTTTAAGCCCTGAATTATCTGCTATTTTTAAAGTTTTAAATAATGATTCTTCAAACCATCACTTAAAAATACCTTGTGAAAATAAAGATAATGGATATACTATTATAAATTTATACAAAAATAAAAATACAGATTTAAAAATTCAAGATGGTACATTAACTATAAAAAGTAATTTAAACGCTGGAGTTTTAAAAGATTCCTGTGGATTAAATTTTCGCGATGGACAAATTTATGATGAATTAAACAAAAAATTTGAAGCAGTATTAAAAGAAGAATATCAAACACTTTGGAATTTCATTTTAATGGAAGATACAGATATATTAGGTCTTCGCAAAAAATATTATCAAAAATCTCGTCAAGAATTAACAGATTGGAAAGATTTAAAATTAGAAGTAGAAGCAAAAATAAACATTAATAAAAATGGAAAAACATTTGAGGTGAGACATAATGAATAAAAGAAAAATATACGCCTTATCCTACTTTCTAAGTCGATCTTTCTTTTTAGGATATGGATATTCAGTTATCTTAAGTAATACCAATAAAGATTCATGGATTTGCTTTATACTAGGCACTTTAATTGGAATTTGTTTTATTTATGCAATTTCTAAAATAAAAGAAAAAATGTTAAAACTTACTATCAAAGAATATTTAAGCAATCATAAAATATTAAAATATCTTATATTAACCATTTTCTTTATTTTTAATATTTTAATCATGAGTCAATTACTTTTCGTTTTAGAAACGTTTGCTGCTTCCTTTTTCTTAATTAATTCACCTACTTTTTTTATCCTTCTTCCCATACTATTCTTACTTTTCCGAATTACAGTAAAGGGTTGGAGTACCATTGGAAGAATTGCTGAGATATTTATTCCAATTTCTCTGGTCATTGTAATTTTTTCTTTATCCATATTAACTCCATATGGAACAATAGATAAATTTCTTCCCATTATGACACAAAATAATCTAGATATGATTAAAAGCACTTTTATGTTTGCTTTCTATACAAGTGCTCCATTCTTACTTTTATTAAATGTTCCTATGCAAGATCATAAATTGATTCGTAAATACTTATTTGGAACAATTACTATTATTTTAATTGGAATTTTAATTATTGCTGTTTTAGGACCTAATTTAATACAAATATATCGTTACCCAGAATACATGATTTTAAAGAAAATTAAAGTATTCCAATTCTTAGAAAAAATTGAAAATATCATTAGTATTACATGGATTTTAGATGTATTTATCACATTATCGGTTATTGCAAATAACATAAGACTTACCATTCCAAAAAAGAAAAATACACTATTATTTAGTATAATTTTAATAATTTTATTTTTCTTAGTCATTTACTTAGGAAAAATTTACTTCTTACAATTACAATTTTATGCAATATTCCCTCTCATTTTAGGTGGATTTGAAATCCTTATAATACTCCTATTCTTCTTAAAAAATCGATTCAAAAAAAGAAGCCAAAACTAATCGTTGGCTTTTTTTAATTTAAAACAACTTCTTCCATTTTTCCGTCTAAGCTAAAACTCTTTGCATCTGTAATTAATACAGGTATGATTTTTCCAATCATATCCTTAGATGCCACAACATTTACAAGTTTCATGGTTTCAGTATATCCATAAACTTTATTTGGATCCTTTTCACTAGTTCCTTGAATGAGTACTTTAACAACCTTACCTACATACTCTTGATTTTTTTGATTTGAATAAGAATTAATCAGTTCATTTAAACGATGAAGACGTTCTTCTTTAATAGCGATAGGTGTTTCATCTTCCATTTTACTTGCAGGAGTTCCTTCTCTTGGACTAAATAAAAAAGTAAACGCCCCATCATACTGACAAGAATTCACAACATCTAAAGTATCTTGAAAATCTTCTTCTGTTTCTCCAGGAAAACCTACAATAATATCCGTTGTAATCGCCACATTTGGAATACGCTTTTTCATCTTTTCAAACAACTCTAAATATTCTGCTTTGGTATATCTTCGCCCCATTAATTTCAAAATTCTACTAGACCCAGATTGTAAAGGTAAATGAATATAAGGCATTACATTATCACATTTTGCAATAATATCGATCATTTCATCCGTAAAATCCCAAGGATGACTCGTAACAAAACGAACTCTTGGAATACCAATTTTAGACACTTCTAGTAACAAAGTAGCAAAAGATACTGGCTCTTCTAAATCTTTACCATAAGCATTAACATTTTGCCCAAGTAAGGTAATCTCTTGGTATCCTTTCTCCTTTAAATCACGAACTTCTTCTAAAATTTGTGCCATTTCCCTACTTCTTTGACGACCTCTTGTATAGGGAACAATACAGTAAGTACAAAACTTATCACAACCATACATAATATTTACCCATGCTGTAATAGAAGAATCTCTTTTGTACATTACATTTTCATAAACATTACCTTCAATACTATAAACATTAATATTTTGCTTTTCGTTTTTCTCTAAAATCATACGTCCAAGTTCATGAATATTGTGTGTTCCAAAAACAATATCCACATAAGGATGTTTTTTTAAAATTTCTTCTGCTACACTACTTTGTTGTGGCATACAACCACCTATTGCAATCAATAAATCTTTCTTCTCGCGTTTTAAATGCTTTAATCTTCCTAAATATCCAAACACTTTATCATGAGCATTTTCTCGAATAGCACAAGTATTTAAAAGCACTAAATCTGCCTCTTCCATAACATCAACCGAAGTAAAACCTAAATTTTCTACAATTGCTACAATTTCTTCCGAATCATGAACATTCATCTGACAACCATAAGTACGAATAAAATATTTCTTTCCTTGAAAACGATTTGAAATAAGTGGTTCTTGTTGAATATACTGAACTTTACTTTTTCCACGTACTTTTGCATCTAACATATTAGGTAAATTCATAATATCAGTCCTTTTTAATATTTTGTATTATAACAAAAAAAAGAAAAAAAAGATAGCAACCAAAATATAACAAAAAAAGTAACGCATTGTTACCTTTTAACTAATCTTTACAACAAAAAGAGTTTCCGTATACTCTAAAGAATCATTATTTTTCAACAACTTCTACCCCAAGCATCGATATCAAATCTTGACATTGTAAAAAATGTATTTTTGCCCCTCGAATAGAACTAGAATCAAACTTTGCATCCCTAATTTCACAACTAGATAAATCTATGCCTTTTAAAGATGTCTGGAAAAACTCAGTACCAACAAATTTTACATTTTCTAAAGCGATATGATTTATTTTGGTTTCTAAAAATGTCGTAAAAGAAAAATCACTATCTGTTATCATCACATATCTCATTTTAGATTTAGAAAAATTAGCATAAGAAACATTTGTTTCTTGAAAACAAATATCTTTAAGTGAAGCATCTACAAAAGAAGTACCAACTAACTTACAATTGTCAAATTGAACACGACTAAGAAGTCTTTTATCAAATACTTGATTCGATAAATCACAATGACGAAAAACAACATCAATTAAATCTACATCTTCTAGTATAATGGAAGAAAAATTAATGCGTTCAAAAAGACAACCATCAAAAGTAATATCTTGAAAAGAAACTGAATTTTTTTCTATAGAAGTAAATTTTTTATTACAATAAAATTCAGCATCTTCACTAGAATATAAAACACTTTCTTCTAACAAACCCAATTTGGGATTCTGAATTTTTTTCTTAACTTCTTGCTGCACCATCGACACTTAAAATCTCCCCAGTAATATAACTTGCCATGTCACTTGCTAAAAACAAAAAGGCATTGGCAATATCTCTTGGTTCACCAATTCTTCCTAAAGGAATTGATTGAATTAATGGTTTTATCATCTCTTCATCTAAAGAAGATACCATATCTGTTTTTGTAATTCCAGGTGCTACTGCATTAACACGAATACCAAATGGAGCTAGTTCTCTTGCTAAAGATTTCGTAAGACCGTTAACTGCAAATTTACTAGTAGGATATCCTACACCAGAAGGTTGTCCATAAATACTTACCATAGAACTAGTATTTAAAATAACACCACTTTTTTGTTCTTTCATATATGGTACAACAGCTTTACATAAATTAAAAATTGCTTTCACATTCAAATCCATAATTTGCGAAAACTCACTTGCAGTGGTTTCCTCAATTTTTTTATGAGCACTAATACCAGCATTATTGACCAAAATATCTATTTTCCCAAATTCACTCACAATATCATCAATTGTTTTCTTTACACTTTCAAAATCCATTAAATTAGGATAATATCCTTTTGCTTCTATTCCTAACTCTTTTAATTCTTTAAGTGCTTTACTAACACTTTCTTCCTTTGATCCAAAAAACACCACTTTCGCTTTATTTTCACAAAATAAACGAACTGTTTCTAAACCAATTCCTCTTGTCCCTCCAGTAATTACTGCAACACGTTCTTCTAACATAACTTCCTCCATCTATTAAAATTAGTATAACATTAAGAACAAAAAGAAAAAAGAGGTAGTCCTCCTTTTTAATTCTTATCTTTAAATCGTACTGCTGTTCCATAAGCAATGATTTCTGCTGCACCATTCATAACAGAAGATGATCCATATCGTACATTAATTACTGCATCAGCTCCTAAATTCTTTGCTTCATCAACCATTCTTTTCGTCGCCATCTGTCTTGCCAAAGAAATCATATCTGTATAAGAAGTAATCTCTCCTCCTACAATTGTTTTCATTCCTGCCATAAAATCTCGACCAATATTTTTCGATTGCACAATTTGTCCCTTAACAATTCCTAATGCTTCTTCAATTTCATATCCTGGTACATAATCAATATTTACTAGCTTCATCTTCTTCTCCTCCTTGAATTTCACGAATTCTAATAATCAAATTGTAAACGATTCCTATTACGGGAAAACCAAATATCCCCATAATAAAGAAATATATGAGCCAAGGTATTTTATCACTTTCCGTAAATTGAAAATAAGAAATCACTCCAATCAAGAAAAGAAAAAAACTTCCAAATATCAGACTAGATAAAATGGCACCTCTAATTTTTTTAGCTTTATTTACATGAGTACTTCTCAAGGTAAATCCCTCCTTATTTAATGTATTCATACTTTGAAAATACTTTGGAACATCAAATTCTTTAAAAGTATCAGTAGAATTTTGAATTTCTAAACACATCTCTTTTACCTTAACAAACTTATTTTCTTCTGCTTCAATTTTATGAATTCGATCTTTCATACATTCTTGTAAAGATAAAACTCCATCATTTAATAATTTCAAATCATGAATTGGTACATCAAGTTCTCGTAAAAATTTAATAACTTTTAACTTTTTAATATCTTCCTCTTGATAAATACGATAATCATTTTCTTGATTTCTTTTTGGTTTTAAAAGACCATGTTCCTCATAATACCGAATACTTTTTTTAGATAAACCAATTAAATGTTCAACTTCATGAATATTCATAAAATCCTCCTGACTTCTCTAATTTAGACTATACCCTAAGGGTAACGTCAAGTCTTTTTCTTCATTTTACAAAATAAAAAAAAGAACAACAAGAAAAAAGCAAACAATTTTTATTTTGCTGCTTCATTATCATACATAATTCCTTTAGAATCTCTTTGTATTTCATACCCATATTGAAAATATATAAACCATACTAAACAAAAATAATAGGTAAAGATATATACTAACAATTCTTCCAATACGTGCAAAAATCATAATAATTTTACTTAAAAGCTTCATTCGTTCTGACAATGAAAAATATCACACAATTTTAGTAAATGTTTCATTTCAGGATATGCAAAGAAGTCTCCCATTTACTTACACTTTGACGAGATACACCAACTAACTCCGCTAACTCTTCTTGTGAAATATTTTTTTTATTTCGTAATACTTTCAAATTTTCTCCAAACTTCATTTTTTATTCTTCCTTTCACTTCAAAAATTAAACTATAAAACTTAATTTTTCTACCAACTTTCAGTTGCAAAAGAAAAAGAAGTTATCTTTTCACTTCTTTCTAACTATCGTATTCACTTGTAACTCCAAAATAATCTTCTAAAGAAATCCAATTTCCATTATTATAAAGCTTATAAGATAAATCTGTTCCTACATATCTTAAATGCCAAGACTCATATTTATATCCAGTTTCATTCTCTTTCCCTTTTGGAAAACGAATAATAAATCCATAACGATAAGCATTTTCATTCACCCATTTTCCTTCTTGAGTATTTGCAAATGCATCGGTAATAGAATTCAAATCAAAACATAATCCTGTTTGATGTTCAGAATGCCCTGGTCTAGAAGAATAAGTATCTGCTGCAACTTTTCCATCTCTTGCTACATAGTTATTATAAAGCTTTTCTTGGACACTTTCTGGACGATATCCACTTTGAATCCAAATATTAAGTCCTAAAGCACTAGCATCTGACTTCATAGATTTCCATGCATTATAAGCAGTATTATTAATACATGTTGCACATTGACTTGTAACTCCAACGGCCGATTTATAAGTATCACTCGGTACAAATCCTTTTTTTAATGCATAAGTTTTATTAGCAACCAAAATCCCATCAATATAAATAGAACCATCAATCTTATAAATGGAATAACCTTTACTTGACGTTCCAATAAGTTCTTTTTCCCCATCTGGAACAGGTAATTTTGGATAATTATAAGTATTTATCTTTTCTTTACTTACAATTAAAGTAAAATCTTCTTTCGCTTCATTCCCACTTTTGTCTACCGCAAAATAAGTAAGTGAATAATTTCCTTCTTTATTAATATCATAATCTCCTAACACTTTTACCTGAATTTCTTCGTTTGAATTATCAGTAACTGTAACCCCTTCTAATAAATCAATATTACTTCCTACTTTAGTCGATAGCTCTTTTTTATAAGTAATTACTGGAGATGTTTTATCAATAATATGAACTGTACAAATCTGAGACTTTTCTGTTTCTTTTTCTTTATATCGTATAGTAATTTCTTGACTTCCAAGTTTTGAAGTATCAATCTTTTGATCCTTTTCTAAAATTTCTAAAGAAAATGAATCTTTAATTAAAGAAGAAATCGTTACCTCACTATTTACTTCAAAATCTAACTTTTCTTGAAAAATAATAGGGTTTTCATTACTTGGATGCCAAACAAAATACAATAAAATTCCTCCACCTACTACTAGAAGAAGAAAACAAAATAAAATCATCAAACGTTTTGGTTGTTTCTTTTTTCTTTTTTTCATAATATATTCGCCACTTTTCAAAATAATTATAACACGCTAAATTCTTAAAGTTCAATAAATTGCCTCAAAAAAAGAGAAAGTATGTCAACTCCCTCATCATTTAAAATTCCACCAAGAATCTTGATAATTTCTAATAGCATCATATACCACCCGTTCTCCAATTTTAGGAGTAATCACTGTGACCCCATACTCACTTGCTCGACTTTTTATCACTTTTGGTGGTTCATTCCATTCATGATTGGATAAAGCAAAAGCCCCCCAATGCACAGGAATTAAATAGGTAGCATGAACATCTTGACTTGCCTCTAATACCTCTAAAGGTCGCATATGAATTTTACTCCACTTTGTATTATATTGTCCAGCATCAGCCAACATCACCCTGACCGAACCAAGTCGCCGATACACTTCTTTAAAATGGTCATTATATCCACTATCTCCCGTAAAATAAACCGAATGCTTTTGATTGGTAAAATGGTATCCACCCCAAAAGCTAATATTTTTATAAAATGGATTTCTTCCCGAAAAATGTTGAGAAGGTGTCATCGTAAAAGTAATACCACGAAAAGTAAATTGTTCCCACCATATCAAAGGATGAATTTTTTCTTTCGAAATTCCCCAGGATAAAAAATAACTCTCTACACCAAGAGGCACTAGATAATGTTCTACTTTTTCATCAATTTTCATAATTGCTGAATAATCTAAATGATCAAAATGGTCATGACTAATTAGTAACACCTGAATTTGAGGAAGATTCTCTGGTTCCATAGGCACTTTAGAAAATCTCTTTGACCCTATAAAAGAAACAGGAGAAGCATATTTTGATAACACAGGATCAATTAAAATATTACACCCGTTCATTTGAATCAAACAAGACGAATGCCCAAGCCAATTTATTGTCAAATCATCTGGATTACTTTTAGGATAACTCTCCCACATAATCACTGGAACTTCCCTTTTTGGAACAGCAATAGCTCCCTTATTCTTTTCATATTTTCCACATGGAAGAGTAAAATCTTCTACATTATGAAATTGATTATCATAAAAATGCAAAGTTTTTTCTTGATAAGACTTTCGCATTTTTTTATTTGGAATTGCTCCAATACTTGGAAAAAACCAAAAAAAACAATAAATTCCTAAAAAGAATAAAATAGCAACACCTAAAACAATTAAAATAATTAGAAACCACATTTTCATAATTTTTTTCACATCCATTTATTTTTTATAAACATCTTCCCTACTATTGTGGTAGAAAAAAGAAAGATCATGTATACAAAATAGAATGAAACAAAAAAAGAAGTTAATTTAATTCTTAACTTCTTTATTTAGCTTCTTTTTATAAACAATAACTCCAGAACTTCCTAATAATAATGTAATAACAGCTAAAATCCAATTTAAAATAGATTTTTTCTCTTCTGTTACTTTAGAATCCGTTTCATTAGAGATTAATTCATCTTTTTTATTTTCTTCATAAGAAATAATATAAGTTCCTAATCCAGCTGTTTTTAATTCTATTTCTGATTTTGATAATAAAGTATGATTTAATTTTTCTACGACCTCCCCCTCAACTTTATAAATTCCTAAGAATGTTTTATTTGGATCTAAATGAATGGTCATTTTAATTGGAGTAGATTCTAAATAATTCATATCTTCCGTTTTTGTTTTTACAAACAAATTAAAGTATTCACTGACATTAGCAAATCTATTTGCTAGTGCATCTGTAAGAGATAAATCATGTTTATCAAAAGATTCAATTTCTGGTAAATTTGCAGTATTAAAACTAATTTTAATTCCTGCTACTGAATAACTTGTTATGATTATATTTTGATTTGGTTTAGTTACATTAGAAGGATATGTATTCGTTGATTGATTTGAATCAGAATTTGGATTTTGATTATTTTCATTATCTTTTAAAATCCAACTTACCTTAGCTTTAATACTTCCTGTATTTCCTGCTTTATCTACATATTCAAAGGTAAACTCGCCATTTTCTGTAAAAGTATAACTTTTTTGACCTTGATTATTTGTTATGATAATCTCTTTATCACTAATAATAGTTGCAATAACAGGATATTTAGTATTAATAATCGTACTATAATTAATCATAACGTTTGGTACAACTTTATCTATCCAGTCTACTTTAACAACAGTTTGATTTTTATTTCCAGCTTCATCCACATATTCAAATACAAACTCACCATTTTCTACGAAAGTATAAGTATTTGAGCCATTATTATTGATAATTGTTACATTATTTTTGTTAAAAGTAACAGTTGCTGTTACATCACGATTTGTTAAAGTATCATAATCAAAAGTAATAATTGGAATTGGTTTTATTTTATCAATCCAACTAACTTTCGCAATAGCACTACCAACATTACCTGCTTGATCTTGATATTCAAAAGTAAACTCTCCATTTTCTTTAAATGTATAACTGTTTGAACCATTATTATTTAATATAACAACATTTTCTTCATCAAAAGATATACTTGCTATAACATCTTCATTGGTTAATATTTCCTTACTATAAATAATAGTAGCATTTGGAGCCTTTTTATCGATCCAATTTACTTTAACAACTGTTCCCCCTACATTTCCAGCTTCATCTTGATATTCAAATGTAAATTCTCCATTTTCTGTAAATATATATGTATTTGAACCATTATTATTTGTAATTGTTATATTTTCCTTATCAAAGGTAATTGTTGCTGTTACATCTTCATTGGTTAAAGTATTTTTGTCAAACGTAACTGTAACATTTGGCAATTTTTTATTAATCCAATCAACACTAGCAACTGCTGTTCCAATATTTCCAGCTTCATCTTGATATTTAAATATAAACTCTCCATTTTCTGTAAATGTATAACTATTTGAACCATTATTATTTAATATAACAACATTTTCTTCATCAAAAGATATACTTGCTATAACATTTTGATTTGTTGGTAATTTTTTATCATAAGTAATTGTTGCAATTGGGGCCTTTTTATCAATCCAATTTACAACAACTTTTGCACTACCAATATTACCAGCTTCATCTTGATATTCAAATGCAAATTCTCCATTTTCAGTAAATGTATAAGTATTTAAGCCATTATTGTTTAATATAGTTACATTTTCTTTATCAAAGGTAATTGTTGCTTCTACACTCTCATTTGTTAATGAATTTTTATCAAAGGTAACTGTTGCAACTGGTGCCTTTTTATCAATCCAATTTACAACGGCTTTTGCACTACCAATATTACCTGCTTGATCTTGATATTCAAATATAAATTCTCCATTTTCTTTAAATGTATATGTATTCTTTCCTTCATTATTAGTAATTAATACATTTTCTTTATCAAACGAAATACTTGCTACAACATCTTGATTAGTTAATAATTTTTTATCAAAAGTAATCGTTGCATTAGGTACTACCTTATCTATCCAAGTTACACTTGCTTTTACTGTTCCAATATTTCCTGCTGCATCCCTAAATTCAAATGTAAACTCTCCATTTTCTTTAAATGTATAAGTATTCTTACCATTATTATTTAATATAGTTACATTCTCTCGATCAAAAGTGATTGTTGCAGTTACATCTTGATTTGTTAATGAATTTTTATCATAAGTTAATATAGCTTCTGGACCATTTTTATTAATCCAATCAACACTAGCAACTGCTGTTCCAATATTTCCAGCTTCATCTTGGAATTCAAATGTAAACTCTCCATTTTCTTTAAATGTATAAGTATCACTTCCACCATTATTTGTAATAATTACATTAACTTTATTGAAAGTAATTGTTGCAATAACATCTTGATTTGTTAAAATCTCTTTACTATATGTAATAGTTGCTTTTGGAGTAACTTTATCTATCCAACAAATAACTGCTTTCATAGACCCAATATTACCTGCTTGGTCTTGATATTCAAAAGTAAATTCTCCATTTTCTTTGAACACATAAACATTTGAGCCATTATTATTTAATATAGTTACATTTTCTTTATCAAATGTAATAATTGCTGTTACATCTTGATTTGTTAGTGCTAACTCATCATATGTAATAGTTGCAACTGGAGCCTTTTTATCAATCCAATCTACACTTGCTTTTAAAGATCCTTTATTTCCAGCTTGATCTTGATATTCAAATGTAAATTCACCATTCTCTTTGAATGTATATGTATTTTTTCCTTCATTGTTTAAAATAGTAACATTTTCTTTGTCAAAGGTAATGGTTGCTGTTACATCTTGATTCGTTAAAGTTGTTTTATCAAATGTAATAGCTGCTTTTGGTGAAGTCTTATCAATCCAATCTACGCTAGCTTTTAAAGATCCTTTATTTCCTACTTCATCTTGATATTCAAATGTAAATTCTCCATTTTCTGTAAATACATATGTATTTTTTCCTTCATTGTTTAAAATCGTAACATCTTCTTCATCAAAAGATATACTCGCTACAACACTTTGATTCGTTAATGTTGTTTTATCATAGAAAATAGTTCCAGTAGGAGCTGTTTTATCAATCCAACTAACTTTAGCAGTAGCATATCCAATATTTCCAGCTTTGTCTTTAAATTCAAATGTGAATTCTCCATTTTCTTTAAACACATAAACATTAGAAATATTATTTAAAATAATTAATTCTTTAGAAGAAGTTAATGTAGCAATTACATCCTGATTAGTTTTTGTCGTAATATTATATTCAATTTCTACAGTTGGAACTTCTTTATCAATCCAAGTAACAATAGCCTTTGCGCTATTAGGATTTCCAGCTTGATCTTTGAATTCAAATGTAAACTCCCCGTTTTCAGTAAAGGTATAAGTATTTTTTCCATCGTTATTGGTAATTATTACATTTTCTTCATCAAATGTAATAGTTGCTTCTACACTTTCATTTGTTAACGTTGCTTTATCATATGAAATAATTCCATTAGGACTTGTTTTATCAATCCAACTAACCTTTGCAGTTGCATAGCCAATATTTCCAGCTTGATCTTGGAATTCAAATGTAAACTCTCCATTTTTTGTAAATATATATGTATTTAAATTATTATTATTTAAAATAGTAACATTTTCTTTGTCAAATGTAATAGTTGCTTCTACACTCTCATTTGTTAATGTTGTTTTATCATAAGTAATAGTAACATCTAAACCATCTTTATCAATCCAAGTAACACTTGCAACTGCGCTACCTACATTTCCAACTTCATCAGAGAAAGTAAAAGTAAACTCTCCATTTTCTGTAAAGGTATAAGTATTACTTCCACCATTATTTGTGATAGTAACATTTTCTTTGTCAAATGTAATAATTGCTGTTACATCTTGATTTGTCATTGTATTCTTACTATATGTAATAGTAGCAACTGGTGCTTTTTTATCTATCCAGTTTACGACTGCTTTAGCACTACCAGTATTCCCTGCTTGATCTCTAAATTCAAATACAAATTCTCCATTTTCAGTAAATACATATGTACTTTTTCCTTCATTGTTTAAAATCGTAACATCTTCTTCATCAAAAGATATACTCGCTACAACACTTTGATTCGTTAATGTTGTTTTATCATAAGTAATCGTTGCTTTTGGTGCCTTTTTATCAATATAATCAACAGCAGCTTTAATAGAACCAGCATTTCCAGCTTTATCTACATATTCAAAAGTAAATTCTCCGTTTTCAGTAAAGGTATAAATATTTGATCCATCATTATTTGTAATAGATACATTTTCTTTATCAAAGATAACGACAACTTCTACATCTTGATTTGTTAACTCAGTTCTATTATAGATTAAAGTTGCTTCTGGTGCTTTTTTATCAATATTTTGAACTACAGCCTTAACAGTTCCAGTATTTCCAAACTCATCTACAAACTCAAAAGTAAATTCTCCGTTTTCAGTAAAAGTAT
>CAJUNF010000022.1 GCA_910587775.1 uncultured Bacilli bacterium
TATACTACAAAATTTTAAAATAAAAAAGAGTATTGAGCTTTGTCAACACTCTGAAGAATTCCTTTTTTTGGAATTCTAATTCATATGATCTATAAAATTTTTAATCTGTTCTGCTGTTTTCATAACTCCAAATTGATCAACATGAATACATAAATCATAATTACTAAAATCTTTCCACTTTCGGTTTGTATAATACTCATAATGTTTTGCACGCTTTTTAGATACATCATTAATATGTTTCAAAGCCTTATTTTTATCAATATGATAATATTTGATTGCTCTATGTTCTTTTGATTTTTCATCACTATATAAGAATACTTTTAAAACATTTGCATCATTTTTCAAAATGTAATCAGCACATCTTCCAACTATAACACAAGAAGACTTTGCTAAGTTTTTAATAACTTTACTTTCTGCAATAAACAAACGATCATCATTATTATTTTCAAACTTCATAGAACTATTTTTTTCATCAATTTGTTCAATATACTCTTTAGATAGACCTGATTCTTTAGCACTAAGAGAAATAAGTTCTTTATCATAAAATGGTATCCCTAAATGATTCGCAAGAATTTCACCAACATAACGTCCACCACTACCATATTCACGAGAAATAGTAACAACTATTTTTTTGCCCTGATAATTAGATGCTGGTGTATCTTTAATACTTAATGAAGAACTCTTTTCATCTGTTAATTTAACATACTCTGATCTAAAAATAAAAGCACATATAATAAAACATAAAACATCTGAAATTGGCGAAGCATATAAAACACCATAAATTCCTTTATCAAAACCATACGCTAAAATACAAGCAATTGGAATAAATAAAATAATCTGACGAATAAATGTTACAAGCGTTGCTTTTAAAACATTTCCAAGAGATTGCACAACCACACTTGTAGTCATCTCAAGAGCATTTAAAGCCATAAGCATCAAAAAGGAACGACAAGTAAGAACTGCAAATTCCATAAATAACTCATATCCTGGATCACTTGTAGAAATAAAAAGCTGAATCAACTGTTCTGGGAATATAAGAAATATCAAATTAAACAAAATTCCTAAACTAAAGTTAACTACCAAAACTTTTTTTAGAGTTGTTCTAACACGTTCTTTATTACCAGCACCATAATTAAAACCAATGATTGGCTGTGCTCCTATTGCAATTCCTAAAACAGAGGAAATATATAGACTATTTACTTTTGAAATAATTCCATAAACACTAAGAGGAGTATCAGCACCAAATTTAGTAAGTGCTCCAAGACTTGTAAGCATATTATTCATAAAAACAAATAATACTAAAACAATCATTTGTGTAATAAAACTTGATAATCCAAGACTTAATACCCGCCATATGGAAGCATTTGGTTTAAAGTCTTTTCTTTTTAAACGAACTGATTTAATTTTTGGAATATAAAGAAGTGCCATCAAAAAAGAAATAAACTGCCCTATAATTGTTGCAAGTGCTCCTCCTTCTACTCCCATATTAAATCCAAAAATAAAAATCGGATCTAACACGATATTAACAAGTGCTCCTACTATTAACATAATCATCGAATACTTCGGAGATCCATCTGCTCTTATAATACTCGATAAAGCAGTATAAATAATGACAAATGGTGCTCCTATTGCGATAATCTTCCC
The DNA here is from genome assembly GCA_910587775.1 of uncultured Bacilli bacterium. GTDB lineage: Bacteria > Bacillota_I > Bacilli_A > RF39 > UBA660 > MGBC162267. Next base: position 1,645 of record CAJUNF010000022.1, read on the forward strand.
ATAAGAAAGTGCATAAGGATAAACGGTTTCTGTACTACCAAAAACATGAAGCAAAGTTGGTAAACAAACATAAGATAAAATCCCAATAACAATGGCTACAATAACAGAAACGGTAATGGAACTTCCAAGCATACGAACTGCTTCCTCTTTTTTTCCTTCTCCCAATCGAAGAGATAAATTTGCACTAGTACCATTTCCTATTAAAGATGCAACAGCTCCAAAAATAAGCACAAGTGGAAAAATAACATTTGTTGCTGCATTTCCAACTGTACCAACACCTTTTCCAATAAAAATTTGATCAACAATATTATAAATAGAGTTGATAAGCATACTAATTACACACGGAATAGCAAAAGATAATAATAACTGATTAATAGAATCTTTTCCTAAATCTAACTTTTTCATATAAACACTACCTCCAAAAAGCCGAATTAATGTTCTCACAATTAAAAATAAAAGTCAAACAAAAAAAGCATTTGTAAATGCTCTTTTTATAATTTAAATTTCTTTTTAACAAAATATCCTATTGCTCCTATTAGAACAACAATACCACTTGCTATAATCCAAAGAAAATTTTTCTTAGATGCAACTGTATTATCAGATTTTTGTTCTTGCTTTTCTTGATATGAAATTACATATTTTCCTAATCCCTTAGTAAATATCTCAATCTCCTCATCATATAATACATAATCTAACTTAACTAACTTTTGGTTAATAAGTTCATAAACCCCTAAAAATTCTTTTTCTTTATTACGTTTTATACGAATACGAATCAAATCATTTGTTTGAACATTCATTCTTTGATCATCTTGATTCATCATATAAATATCAAAATATTCACTTATTTTTCCAACCATATCTTTTAATTCACTAGAAATTTCAAAATGTCCAGTATGTATTGTCGCACCTTCTACTAAAGCTTCTTTTGGAATCTCAATTTTTATATCCTCAGTCTTATACTCTTCTTTATTATTATTTTTATCTGGATCAACTTCTTCATGATTAGAATCATCTGGATTATTTGGTGGATTTACACCTGGTTTATTTCCTTGATTTGAATCATTTGGTTTATTAGTTCCTCCATTTGGAGTACTTGGTCGATCTGTATTTCCAGGATTCTCTGGTTTATTATCACCTGGATTAGATGGCTTATTGTCATCTGGATTCTCTGGTTTATTATCATCCGGATTAGATGGCTTATTGTCATCTGGATTCTCTGGTTTATTGTCATCCGGATTAGATGGCTTATTATCATCTGGATCAGTTGGCTTTTCATTATCTTCTTCTGTTTCAATAGACAAAATAATTGCCGTAAGTTTACCTTCATTTCCTACTTTATCATAGAAAATGATATCATAACTACCAACTTCCGTAAAAATATATATTCCATTACCCTCTTTAAATGTTATTTCTTCACTAGGATTAACAACAGAAACAACAACTTTTCCAGGAAAAATATCATATTTTAATTCTGCAGTTGGAGGAGTCTTATCAATCCAATCAACTGTAACTGGAATAATTCCATCATGATTATTTTCATCACGATATTGGAAATTAAATGTACCACTTTCTGTAAATGTATATTCTTTATTAGAATTATTATTAAAGATTCGATATCCTTCTTCTAATTCTAAAGTAACTGTAACATCCCCATTTGTTAAATCTTTCGTTGAATAATGAATTTCATATGTTGGTACCTTAGCAATCCAATTTACTTTTGCAGTAGCAGAACCCTTATTTCCAGCTCTATCCACAAACTCAAACGTAAATTCTCCATTATTTGTAAAAGTATAAGTATCACTTCCACCATTATTCGTAATAGTTACTTCTTCACTTGGTTTTAATGTAGCAACAACTTCTTTATCTGTTAAATGAGTCGTACTATATTCAAAATCTGCAACTGGATCTTCTGTATCAATCCAATCTACAGAAATTACCTTTGTTCCAATATTCCCAAGCTCATCTTGGAATCTTAACTCAACACTATTATTTTCTAAGAAAGTGATTGTTTTACTTCCATCTACTGGATTTGTTGCAAGTTCAACATCTTTAGATAAAATTGTAATATTTGGTTTATCAAATGTAATTGTTGCAACTACATTTTCATTTGTAATATTTGTAGTATTAAATTGCACAATTGCTTTTGGTGAAGTCTTATCAATCCAGTCTACTCTCGCAGTAGCAGAACCCTTATGCCCATTATTATCAACAAATTCAAAGGTAAACTCTCCATTTTCTGTAAATGTATAAGTTGTTTTTCCACCATTATTAGTTACAGTAATAGGTCTATTTTCATCAACTAATTCAGCCACTACATCTTTATTTGTCTTCTTAACAATATTATAATTCACTTCTGCAGTAGGTACTATACTTGCAGATGGATTTTCATATAAGTTGATAACTGCAATAGAGAAATAATGTTGCAATCCATGTTCCCAAACCGCAGAACAATTCACCTTTACATATTTAGCCTCTGCTGGATAATCAAGCACTATTTTTTTAATATTTGCATTATTTGCTAAATTCTTGGCTTGTCCAGCTAAAGTCCAATTTGTTCCATCCATACTTACATAAATTTCTAAATTTCTTGCTTTACCTGTTGGATAATTTCCCAAAGAAGTTGCTTTCGCATCTGGTGCATAATCAATTTCTGAAATAAATCTTGGTTTAGATAGCTCAATAATTGCATACGTATTTTTATAACTTTGACCAGTCATAAAATTAAAACTAGGTCCATGCCATGAAGTATTAAAATCACCATCAAGAATATTATCCTTATTTCCACCACTTGTTCCTGAAACGGAAGTAACTTTTAAAGTATCTCTTGGAATATAACGATTTGTATCTGATGAAACATTTGTAGTGAATGTGAAATATACTGGTTCACTCATCGTATAGATGCCATTTGCAAGCACTCTAATATAAACACGTACATCCCCTCTAAAAGTTGGATTTGTGTCTGCAAAAGAACTCCACTCTCCATTTAAATCTGTGGTCCATTCCATTAAATCAGTAGCACCATTTACTCGGTTTTCTAAATCATCAATCGAAACGACTCCTGATGGAAAAACTCCTTTTTGAATATCTATTTTATAAATATTTGCTTCTGTCATTGGTACCCCAGTAATATGAATTTTAATATCATTTTCTGCTGTGATACTTGCAAGTTCTTCTTTGGATAATTGTACTGAATGTTCATAACATTCCTTCCAAGTTTTACCACCATCAATACTATAAGTCCAAGTTACTTGTGCACTTTGTAATTGCTTTGATAAAACAATTTTTCCAGCATTTGCTCCATCAAATGAGAACGTTGCTACTCTAGAATCTACTACTCCTAAAATCGCATTTGCAATAACGGGAACTTCTTTATGATAAATGGTATTAGATGCAGTAGCTTTCGTTGCTTTTCTTAACGTTTCATCTTGTAACATCATTAATCGACTACGATATCCAGCTGAAGAAATCTTAGAACCAATTCTTCTAGTTAAATCATACATAGGTAATGGATGATATGTATAAACCTCAGCAATCTCTTCTGCTAAAGCAATGAAATCTTCATCTTTTTTCGTACTATCAGTAATATATAAATCTACTAAACCAATCCAAGCATCTAAATTAATAATTTCTTCTTTTAAAGCATCACGATATAATTGCTCTAATTTTTTACGGTCATTTTTATAAACATCTTGTAACAATAAAATTAATTCTGCTTTTTCATACTTATCATATTCATTTTGAGCATCTTGAGAAAGCAGTAAATAAGAACCTGATTGAATTCCACCACTATTAGTTGCATATTTGGTTCCCCAACCATTAATTCCACTTCCCGTTGTATTAGCCCATCCAGTAGTAACTACACTGTTTGCAAGTTGCCATGCATATTTTCCTCCACCAGCATTATATAAGTAAACATATGCTGCATGTCCTGGTTGTCCAACTACACGAGCAGGATATCCCCAAACTCCATATAAGTTTGCAGCAGTTTTTGATAAACCTCCACAAACAGCTCCTTCTTCAAAAACAATCCATAATTTAGGTTTACCAGATTGATAAGTAATATTATATTTTTTTAAATTATATTTTTGATCCCATTTCATATAATTTTCTTGTAAATAATATTGAGGTCTATAATAACTATAACCTAAAGTATAACGAATATATTTATATGGATTAAATCGATCTGCCGTAGTGGAATATTTCGTAGAATAATCATGAAGCCAAAGAATTTCTTCATCATCAATGTTAGTAATCATAACTCCACGCATTTCATCAATAGTATAATTTTCAAACATAGAAGCATCTAATTGTCCATTTAAATGCATTTGCTTATAAATTTGATAACGAACTACTGCATTAGAATATTGCCTTCCATCAATCCATAATCCTACATTTGCAGAATGTGTCAAAGATAAAGATAGCATCATTTTCAAATATAAATCTTTATATTTTGTTCCCAAAGAAGTTACATTTTCATTTGCTAAATCTTCTTTATAAGTATGATATAAATCACTTAATACCTGTAAAGCCCTTTCATAACTTCCATTTGGTCTTCCACCTATGGTCCACAAACGAAGTGCTTCCTCATTATAAATAAACCACTCTAAAGTTTCTTTATTTTTAGGATCTTTATCCACAAAAGATTGTAATTGATATTGTCCTACACGGTTAATAAAGTTACGTTGCAAAAGCATTAATTTTAAATCATCTGCTACTACACCACTTGTATATTTCGTTTTAATAACTTTATCAAATTCCTCTACTGGAACCATAATATTGTCATTATAACCTTCTTTGATTAATTTAGTATCTGCCCAAACTGCATGGTCAGAAGCATTCGATCCATTATCATTTGCATACAAACGAATATAATTAACATCTTTAATATCTATTTTTACAAAACCCGCATTATTTGGACCCTTTAAAGCTGCAGGATTCTCTTCCGTTCTTAAAGTCCACTCTTTTCCATCAACTGATGTATAAACATAAAACTTAACACCATTTCCATTGTTAGATGCACTCGTATTAAGTCCGTAATATGTAGTAAAATACGCATAATCTTTATATGCACTAATATCATATTCGATACTAGATGTTGCATGAGCCCAAATACCCTTTTTAAAAACTGTAGAAGACCCGTTTAAAACAAGAGTTAATGGCGTATTACTTTGCGTTTTATCAAAAGAAATATTACCCCAACCTACTTGAGCTTTACTATAAGAAATATCAGACAAAAACAAAACTTGGTTTTCTACATCGCCACGATCTAGTAAAATATCATCTTGTAACTGTGCAAAACTAAATCCAAAATTAATACATACTCCAATAACTGCCATTAATAAACAAACAGAACAAAGAATCAATATATTCTTTTTTTCTAGATACTTACTCATAACTACAACCTCTTTCAAAAAATAACTCACTAAATAGAAAAATTCTCTACTATTATTATCACTAATTTACTATAAATTAAACCATTTTTCTAGTCCTACATATCAACTTTTCTTGCTAATATATAATCTTTCTGATTATCATATGCCAATCTCATACGACTCATACTTTGAATTGCTTGAGCTTGAGTAATAGGATAAATACTAAACTGATTTCCATGTCTAGAATGATAATAATATAATGTATCATTTTCTAAATAAACTGAATAGATATTAGCAAAAGACCAATTATTACAATCTCCTATATGAAATAATTCAGTAGTCTTTATTTTTGCTCTTTCCTCCGGTGTAAGTAAATGCAAAAGAAGATAAGACAAACACAAATATTCATTGAGTGGACATCCACAATTGCTATACTTTTTTAGTTCTGACAAAATTACATTCCATTTATAAAGTAAAGTTTGAGATAACGAAAAACCACATTCTTTACAATGACGAATCATATTTTGTTTTAATAACATAATGTTATCTTCTTCATAAGATTTATGAATATATTGAATTTTCAAATCCATCTGTTTTAATTGGTTAAAAAAATTTAAATGATATGGAAGTTCCATATATTCTTTAGTTTGTAATTTCATTTTAACTCGAGATAAATCTGAAAACAATTTTAAAGCACTATCTGCTTTCATTTTTTTATCTTTAATATAGAATTCTGCCCACACATGTATGCTTTGATTATTAAGTTTTTCTGGATATGCATCAATTCCTAATAAAATTTTCAACAATTTTATATATATTTCATTGATATGTGAAGTACAAACTACCCAATCATCAGAAATATGTTCTAAATCAAATTTTTTATTTAATATTTCTTGTTTTAAATCGTTATTTTTTAATAAAATAGAGTACTTAAATCTTGGATCATAAGTAAAAAGCTCACAACAACGAAGATAAAGATATCGTGATTTTTCTTCTATCGTCCAATCTTGATGTGCCAACTCTGATGACAACATACTAATTAAATTCATCTTTTCCAAAAACCCCTTTTTGATTAAACAAATCATACTACAAAAAAGCATTTTTGTCAACTTTGTGTCCAAAGGCACAGAAAAAGATTGATTTAAATTATATTTTATGAATCATTACTAGGAGATCTTAAATACACTTGATATATATTGATGATTTACTTCTTTGAGTATTCTATAATTACCTTTAGGTAATTTCCCATATAACCATTCCCAATCAATAGTAAACGTTATTTCATTATTTTGATCAACTAAATAACCAATATCATTAAAGCCATAATGATCAAGGAAAGGTTCTAACTCACACCATTTACCAGCAACTTCTTTTTCTATTTTATACAACTCTCCATAAATATAAGGTTCTTGATTCATATCTCTTATAATAAGAATTGCTCCAGAAGGTGTTATATTAGAAATACGCATACTTACATCTCTTACTTCAGTTACTTTAAATACCGATTCATTATCTCTATTCAGTGCACAAGAAAACTTTGTATCCTTCCCTTTTATTTGAGGAAGAGAAAATTCATCACAATAATAAGTATCATATAAAATTCCTAAATATACTTTTTCTTCCTCTTTTTTAATAGCAAACATTGGTCGATGAATTGTAAAAATACAGACTAAATCAATAGATAAAAAGAAAAGAATTCCTCCAAGAACTAAAAGTAGAATTTTAAACCATTTTTTCATAAACTCCTCCAAAGTAAAGCATCAAGATATTTTTCTAAATATTTATCACGGTCTTTTTTATGATATTGCATAATAAATCTAGGATGTTCTAATGAAATAATCTTATCAAAAAAATGATATTGTTCGTTAATTTTAGTTAAAAATTTAAAATTCTCACCACTACCAATACAATAGCATACAGATGTATCAATCCCAAATGAAATTTGTTTTTTTAAAGACTCAAGGATAAAGTCGTATAAAAGATTTTCCAATTTTTTATTTTCATAATAATTAACATTCACTTCATTTCCTTTAGAATTTAAATTGACTATTCCTAAAGGACAAGCAAAATTTAGATAAAAATCTTGATAAAATTTTTCACAACCACCATATGATTCCATAACATCATATAAAAAATCAGAAGATGGTTTATTAATATAAAAATCATCTATCACAATTCCAGTTTCTTGATATAAGTGACTTGCGTCCTCAAACGGAATACCAGTGACTGCAGTACCTCTTCTTGCTGGAGAACTACCTAAAATAAGATACCTTTTCTTAGAATCATTATAATACTTTTTATAGAAAGACTTTGTAATTTCTTTAATTTTTTCCTGACTCTTACTTTGATATGGATTTCGAATAGTATAGTTATCAAATAATTTTAATGACACATTAGAAAGCCAATCATTAAATTCTAATATATTATCTACAAATCGTTTTTGCTTCATCATATAATATTTCCTTAATTCCAATCTCTATCTAAATTAATCTTTTCTTTACTTTGAAATGCTTCCAAAAGATCTATATGATAAAAATCACACATTGCGAGTAAATAAATGAATATATCTGCTATTTCATATTTTAAACAAGAATCATATTCTTTTTTTACATCCATTTCCATATTTTGTTCTGTTTTTCTAATTTCTTTTGCTAATTCTCCAACTTCTTCCGTCAAATAGCAAAATAATTCTAAAGGCGTATTATGAAATCCATTAGCTTCCATCATTTTCGTAATATATTCTTGAATTTCTTTTAAAGTACTATTTTCATTTATTTTATTAAACTCATGAATCAACTTATCTTTTTTCATATTATCTTCTCCCTCTTTATCATTTGTTAATCATTTTATAAAATGTAATTAAATCAGAAGATTTAAATCCAAGTTTTTTCATTGAATTTAGCATTACTCTATTTTCATTACCAACAAGATCTGTAATAAATTTACAACTATCTTCTCTTAATTCTAATTCAGTTAGTAACATTTTAAATACACCTTTATTTCGATATTCCTTTTTTACATAAACTTGTGATAAATAAATACCTTTTCCACAATTTGCCCAATAAATATAAGAGTACAAAACAAACCAATAGCAAAACTATCCTCTTCTGCAATTATGACTTTACAAATTTTATCTTCAAATAAATCTTTATCTATATTATGCTCAAATGTACTATCAAAAAGACCAGACAGTAAATTTATTTCTTTATTAGCATTTAATATAAACTCTTTATCTTTTCTCTCTACTTCTCTAAAATGAATACCCATTTTACCCTCCATATAAATTTTAATTCTTACTTAAACTTGAGTTCTCTTGAATTGGTATTAATCTTGTTCTAATAGTATTAATAAAAGCGCATTTATGCTCTATTTCAAATTCTTCTTTATCAGTTACCAACTCATATTTTATAAATAAATTAGGTATAAATTCGTACTTGTCACTTGCAAAATTTCCATATAATGTATCGCTTTCTGTATAACTTCCTCTTAACATATTATATAAAAGAGGCCACCTATCGCAAGAACCAATATCCGTTTCTTTTGTAATATCATCTTCTGGTTTTAAAATAGATGTTTCATTCATATCAATAACAGAAAACGTTATACCTAATTTAATATAATAATCTTTTAAAATAGAATCTTTAAAATATTGATTTAATGAAACCTCTACACATTTATTCACATCTGTATTTTTATTAATGACCATTAACCTAACAGGTATTTTATTTTTATAAAACACTATGGCCTGATGTTTATTACTAATATGTATATCACTTTGACTAACAGTAATAATACAATTACAATTTTTAACAATCTTATATTCATCAAACGGAATTTTTGTACAATCAAATCCATCTACAAATGCACCATTAAAACATTCATAATGATTACAGTATTGCTCCGTCCACAAATCAATTGACTTTATTTTCATACTACTTTTCCTCTAAATGCTTTTTTATAGTATTTATAACTTCATTGTGAACTCTTCCATTACTGATAACAGCACCTTTTATACTTCTATCATATCTTTGTTCTTCACCAAACAAATTTGTCACTTTTCCACCAGCTTCTTCAACAATTACCTTAACTGCCGCAATATCACAATTCTTATGAGTTGTTCCAGGGAAAATAGCTAAAATAAACTCTCCACTCGCAACACAGCTACAAGCTCTAATAATACTTCCAAGTCCAACAAAATAAGTTTGTATTCCTAATTCTTGCAATACAGGAAATATATTATATTCTGCATTAGGCCACATATCATAATGAGATACACTTTTCATATCACTTAAATCATAATCATTTACCAATATCTTCTCATCATTTTGATAAGCACCTTGTCCTTTAATCGCAGAATATAATTGATTAGTAAACGGATCATAAATAACTCCAATAGTTGATTCACCATCTATTACTAACGCTAAAGAAAAAACTGCTACTGGAATACTCCTTGCATACATTGCAGTTCCATCTACTGGATCACATACCCATACATATTTACTTGATCCAAATTGTTCTTCTTCTCCATCAACAGAGTGAGTTGGAAACTTCTCTTTTACTCTTTTTATTAAATAAGAATTAATTTCTTGATCTGCCAAAGTAACAATTGTTTTATCTCCTTTATAAGAAGAAATATCTTTTCGTATAAAATATTTTTTCATTATCTTTCCAGCTTCATTTGCTATTTCTTTAGCAAATTGCAAATAGTTTTCATATTCATTCATTTTATTAACACACTTTCTTAAATTTAAGTTTTATTAACACTATTATAACTTTTTATAAATACTATTTACAGAAAAATATAAAACTTATATTATTTTTTTAATTTGAAAACACTTTTATAATTCAAAAAAAAGAACCAAATGGTTCTCTATATTATTATGATGAATTTGTTATTTCTTCTCTAATCCAACTACTGATAAAAATAGTTGATTATTTGATAAATCTTTTTTGTTCAATATTCATAAGCAACACTTATATTTGTAAATTTAATATTTTTTAACCAATTTAGAAATTAAAGCTTTACAAGTATTCATTTGTATACACGCATAAAAATCATTCGTTATTTCTTTACCTTTTCCAATTGTTGTTGCATGATTGGCATCTTTTTCTGTCTCCCAAAGAACAAAGTCTGTCCATATATCTCCTTGCAAATAATGCTCCCAAGATATAAATCCATTAGCTTTTGAAATGATTTCATCATGTAATCTTTGAGTTAATGCTACAAAGTGCTCCTCACTTACACCTTTTTTTAATTTATATGAAAATATCCATGCTGTTTTATTCATAAACGACCTCCTTGATCATTATTACATAATATTTTATTAACTAAATTTATTAAAATTCATATTATCACAATAATCCTTTCTGATTTATAATCAATTAAACTTAAAGTAATCTTGTATAGTTTCTTTTAATTTATTTTTATTATTTATATATTGCTCTTTTCTATGTCCATTGGCTCCAGAAGGATGTGGAAAACCGAATAAACACTGCTTTTCACAAATCACATTTTCATTAATCATAATTCTTAATACATCCTCTACTGCTTTACCTAGAGGTATAATCAAGGGTTTATTTTCTAACTGATTTAATTCTTCATAAAAATGTTCTTTAACATATTTCATAAGAAATGGAGTATCTACAGTCCAGTATAATTTTTGCCGTTAATAAAAACTGGATAAGGTATTAGGGAAGTAGTATGTAACAATTCACAATCATGATGAAATAATTGCTTTACTGATTCCAATTTTAAATATTTTGAAATAAGAAGTTCTTCTAACATAAGAATTAAATTACTTCTCATACTTCCTGCAAACCTTGCTGCTACTTTGCAATTTTTCAAAATACTATCTATTTCTAAATTATTATCTAAATCACATTTTACACTTCTAAAAGCTATTTCTGTTTGAGTCCACCCTGGACAAATGCCGACTATTAATATTTTGGCTTTTTTATTTAAATATTCATTATGAGGAGCATAATAAACATTTAATTTGTTTTCATTTTCTAAAAAAAAATTATAATTTAAAATATCTTCCTTATTTAATTTGCCATTAGGTAAATTATTTATTTTATCTATGTATTGATGTATAAATGACTTCACTAAATCTACTACTCCTCTTACTATAAAATTATTAAGAAATTATATCTTGTAAGCTATTTAACTATTTTATATTGTTCTTTACTCCAAGCGGGAGTACAAGACATAGAAACAACACAATATGTTGAATCCCAATAATATTTTTCCTTGGCATCTATTAAAATAGAATCACCTTTTTCAAACTCAATACAATCATTTTCAAAATACAATGTTCCATTCCCATCAAGTACATAAATTAATTCTTTACTAATAGTATTTAAAGCAAACCCACTTTCTGGATATCTTCCAGTTATTGTTGCAATTCCCAAATCAATATCTTTATCATCAAAAGAATACTCAATCGTTTTACACTTGTCACTATTATTTCCTTTTATAGCTTTTCTATTTTTTATAACTTTCATTATTTTCCTCCTATATTTACAAAATTTGTTACATAAAAATCTAAAAAGTAATTTGTCCCTAAAATTGTACTTTGTTAGTTTTTACAATCTCCCTCTGTATATTCCATAGAGTAATCCCCAATAAGTATATTTCTATCATTTTTAGTAGTATTACATACTGTCATTGTAATATCTTTGTCTTTTGATTTGTAAATCTTTGTTCCACCATCTTTTAAAGTATCTTTTAATTCTAATTTGTCAGTAATATGTTTTATACCATCATCAAATGTTTGAAATGCAGTTGATAAATAAGTTTTTAAAGTAATATCTTTGTCTTGTTCTTTAATATAAAATTCTCCAAGATTACCTGCTAAATAAATTGTACGATTATCAATAGTATAATAGTCATTAAATCTAATATCATTATGTGCCTGTGGTTTAGTTATGTAAAAATCAAAATTATTATTATTATTTGTATCATTTTGGTTTTTGCCAATAGTAAATTCAACTGCTATATTAAAAGATTCATATTTTCCTTTTTCATATTCATAGTCTATACTCTTTATAATTCTATAAGTTCCTTCTGCAAGTTTCCCATAACCATGTTCCCAGTCAAGTTCAATCTCTTTTGTTTCTTTTGCTTTAAGACCAAAAGCTGGTAATGTAAAATCTAATTGAACGTTTATTGTATGCCATTCTCCATCTTTTTTTATTTCTATTTTGTATGGATTTCCATAATGAAAATCTTTATCACTATTATTAGTTAAAATTAAAGTAGCACCAGTATTTTTTTATGTTCCATCTTTAATAGATAATAAAACATCATTATTTTGCGAAATGTTAATATTAGATTTATTTCCTATATCAAATTCATTTTTTGAATTTCCACAACCAGCAACTCCCAAAACCATAACTCCACATATTAAAATTGATAATAGTGTTTTTTTCATAATCACTCCTCCATTTCAAAAATCTATTATTAGAATAACACGTTGATATATACATTGTAGCATTAAAAAAGCAATATTGAAATTGATTCTAAAAAAGCCTAAATTTGTTACATAACTGTTACATAAAGACATATTTTAAAAATATAAAATGTTATAAAACCTTATAAATAAATGGATAAAAAAAAGTGTCCAGCATTTCTGCTGGACTTCAGGGGGTTTTGGTTGATTCATTCTCACACTATAATCGTAAGAATGAACTCGAGCATGATGTTCTTATCATGCTACATTAATGATATAATGAAGTTCAATTTTTGTCAATTAGATATTTTTATTTTTAAATAAAAAAAACAAACTAATTTGTAAAATCAATTTGTTTCACTAAATCTAAATAATAAGAATTTCGTAAATATTCTTTACTTTCAATAAACAAAGAAGCATCCTTTTTTGCTTGCAACAAAATCTTATAATCTCGTTTTAAATCAGCTAAAGAAAATGTCATATCACCACTTTGACTAACTCCAAATAAATCACCTTGCCCACGAAGTTCAAAATCCTTTTCACTAATATAAAAGCCATCATTACTCTCTTCTAAAACCTTTAATCTTTCAGACTCTTGATCACTTATCAAATAACAATAACTTTGCAAATCATTTCTTCCGACCCTTCCTCGTAACTGATGAAGTGTTGCAAGACCAAACCTCTCTGCATTAAAAATAATCATCATTGTAGCATTTTTTACATCTACTCCTACTTCAATTACTGTAGTAGAAATTAAAATATTTAAAGCACCATGCTCAAAAGAAGTCATTACTTCATCTTTTAAATTTGACTTCATTTTACCATGCAATATTCCAATAGAAGCTTTCTCTCGAAATGCTAACTCAAATTTTTCTTTTAACTTATTAACATCTTTTAAATTATCAGAATCAGATTCTTCTATTAAAGGTGCCACAACATAAATTTGATGCCCCAGTTTTATCTCTCGATAAATTTCTTTTAAAACTTCTTTTAACTCTGATTCTTTTTTTAATTTCGTAATAATAGATTTTCTACCATTTGGTTTTACTGCAATCATACTTGTATCCATATCTCCATAAATAGTAAGAGCATAAGTTCTAGGAATTGGAGTAGCACTTAAATATAAAACATCAGAACGAAATCCTTTATTTTGTAAATTCTTACGTTGATTTACTCCAAAACGATGTTGCTCATCTGTTACAACAAGACCTAAATTTGCAAAAAGAACATGATCACTTAATAAGGCATGAGTTCCTATAATAAAGTCAACTTGTCCAGTTTGAATACGCTCTAAAATCTTTTTCTTTTCACTTTGTTTCATACTTCCAACAAGAAGTTCAATATGAATAGAATATCCTTCAAATAATTTTAATAAAGACAAATAATGTTGTGTTGCCAAAATCTCAGTAGGAGCCATCATAACACTTTGATATCCAGATAACACATTTGCATACATTAAAATAGTTGCTACAATTGTTTTTCCACTACCAACATCACCTAAAACTAAACGATTCATTCTCTTTTCGCTTTGTAAATCAGATAATCCATCATGTACTGCTTTTACTTGATCACTCGTTAAAGAAAATGGAAGTGATGAAATAAACTCTTCTACTTTTGAAACATCAAGAGTTCTTTGAAGCCCAAGTGCTTTTGACTCATTTTCCTTAAGATATAATATCTTAAACATAAAATCAAATAACTCTTCATAAATAAAACGTAAACGAGCTTTTTTAATTTCTTCTGCATTTCTAGGTTTATGTAAATATTGTAATGCTTCCGTTTTAGAAATAAATTGATACTGCTCTAAATAACTAACAGGAATTTTATCGAAAAGTATAATTGGTTTTCTAAGAGCATCTAATATATATTGTTCTAAGTTTACATTTTTAAGTCCCTTCACTAAATGATATACTGGAGTAATTTTTGCTTCCTTTACTACATTTAACTTAATATCATTTGCTACAAACTGATTTTTCTTTTCATTATATTTACCAATAATAGTAATTTCTCTTCCGAGAGTTAAATTAGGTTTCAAAAAAGCTCGATTAAAAATAGAAACCTGAATCATTTTATCTTGTGCTTTAGCTTGAAACCGTAAAGTATTAAAGTTTCTTCGAATATAAGATACTTTAGCTTCACTAAAAACGAAAACATTAACAACTTGAATCATTTGCTCATCTTTTAATAAATTACTACTTGGATTTAAAAAATCATAACGATAAGGATAATAAGATAATAAATCTTCCACGGAAAAAATATTACATTGCTGTAACAACTTTTGATTTTTTTCTCCAAGACCTTTTATTGCTGACAACTCCATAGTATTTTTCACCTTAATTCATTATACCACATCATACAAAAGTTTGTTAAAAAATAAAAAAATAGAAGCTGCCCCCTGAAGACAGCTTCATAAAAGAATAAAAAGGGGTTGACTAGTGTGATACTAGCACCAATTCGCCTTCTATAAGTGAATTGGTAGTTAATATACTAATCGATTCACTATCTTTTGTCAACGTTTTTTCACCTTTTTTTAAAAGTTTTTTTCTTTTCCCATTTTTCTCCCCAAAATAACGGAAATGAAAAGAAAAATTGAAGCAAGAATTTGTTAATCTTGAGTAGATAATTTTAAATAATATTGATAACGTTCCATGGCATATTCTTTATTTTCTTTTAAAAGATTTTCTGCTAAAGATTGATCTTTAACTTTTAATGCACGATAACGAATTTCATTATTTAAAAATTCATCATAACGCTCAAAGTCTGGTTCTTTACTATCTAAATATAATTTTTTCTCCTCTGGTTTATAACGCATCAAAATACTATAACCAACTGTAACAGCAAGTTTCTGTTCTTCTGTACTACAACTCATACCACCTTTAATACCATGTTCAATACAAGGAGCATAAGCTAAAATAATACTTGGTCCAACATGTTCCTCAGCTTCTTTAAATACTTTTAAAGTATGCATCATATTAGCCCCCAAACTAATACTTGCTACATAACAATTTGGATAACTCATAGCAATACGAAACAAATCTTTCTTTTGCATTCTCTTACCATAATCTGCAAACTCTGCAACCTGTCCCTTATGACTAGACTTACTCATTTGTCCTCCAGTATTAGAATATACTTCTGTATCAAGAACTAAAATTTTAATATTTTCATTACTTGAAAGAACATGATCTATTCCTCCAAACCCAATATCATAAGCCCATCCATCTCCACCAAAAGCCCATACACTACGAGCAGGTATATAATTGATTAATTCTTTTAATTCGTTTGGAATTTCAGCATTTTTTAAATTTTCTTTTACTTTACTAGTAATTTCATAATCTTCAAAATGATTTAAAAATAATTGAAATTCTTCTCTTACTGAATCTGTTACAGAGTCGATCGCTTCTTTCATAATATAAGCAATTCGATTTCTCTTTTGAGCAAATGACAAATGCATTCCATATGCAAACTCAGCATTATCTTCAAAAAGTGAATTTGCCCAAGGAAGTGTATAAGGTGTTGTTGGTGCACTACCCCCATATATACTAGAACATCCAGTAGCATTTGCAATAACTAATTTATCTTGATAAAGCTGTGTTAATAACTTAATATATGCAGTTTCTCCACATCCTGCACAAGCTCCACTAAATTCAAATCTAGGTTTTTTTAATTGACTATTTTTAATTGTAAAAACTGGCTCCATATTAGGATTCACATGAGATTCAAAATAATGATTTGCTTTTTCTTGTTTTTCTTCCTCGTAATTGCCAAATTCTAAAGCCTTTTCTCCATTTTTACCTGGACAAATATTAATACATAATCCACAACTTGTACAATCTGCTTCACTAACACTGATAACATAGTGATAATCTGGAGCACCAATTGCAGGTAATCCTACTTCATCTTTTACTAAAAACGGACGAATTACTGCATGTGGACAAACAAACGAACACATCCCACACTGAATACAATGTTCACTTTTCCACTTAACTACTTTTTGAGCTACTTTTCTTTTTTCCAGTTTACTTAAACCAGCTGGAAATGTTCCATCCTTAAATGGCTCAATTTCTGAAACTTTAATTTCATTTCCTAAACGACGATGAATTCTTTCAAAAATACTAAACTTTTGCAAAGCTTCTTCTTCACTTTTCCCATCACATATTTTTAGTGTTTTTACATGTTCAAATACACTTTGAATCGCTGCGATATTATTATTTACAATATCTTCACCTTTCGTAGCAAACTCTAATTTAATAGTTTCACTAACCAACTCTTTAGCATTTTCATAACCAAGCAAAGATAAAATAATAACTTCCATAATTTTATTAATTTTGCCTTTTAAACCATGCTTTAATGCTTCTTCTTCCGCATCAATCGTCATTACTGTAATTCCTTTTTCACGAATAATATCTAAATCTCGTTTAGTAAACTTATTTAAAAGTGCTACATCATCATTTGTATTAACAAGCAAAGTTGCACCTTCCCCTACATTTTCTAAAATGAAAAAGGAATCAAAATACTCTGGCTTCGTAACTACTAATACATTAGGTTTTGTTACATAAAATGGAGCACGAATCTCACTATCACTAATCCGTAAATTACTTACGGTAACTCCACCACTTTTCTTAGAATCATATTCAAAATATCCTTGTACAAATGAATTACTATGACTTCCAACAATATGTAAAATGTCTTTACTTGCTCCGACCATTCCATCAGATCCAAACCCAAATATCTTAACTTCTAAATTATTTAAATCAATAGAATAATCTGGAATTTCTAAACTAGTGTTTGTAACATCATCTAAAATACCAATGGTAAAATTATGTTTTAAAGAAGATTCTAAATTATCATACACAGCTTTTATTTGAGCAGGGGTTGTATTCTTACTAGATAATCCATATCGTCCTCCAACAATTGTGATATCTTTATCTTTTAATGCAGAAACAATATCCAAATAAAGAGGCTCTCCGATACTTCCACTTTCTTTTGTCCGATCTAAAACAGCAATACGTGAAACACTACTTGGAAGAACATCTAACAAATACTTAACACTAAAAGGACGATATAAATGAACCTCAATAAAACCAAGTTTATGACCTTTTTTGAGTTCTTCATCTACCACTAAACGAATAGTATCACTAACACTTCCCATTGCTACAATAATAATCTCAGCATTACTGTCTCCATAATAAGAAAAAGGAGCATAATTGGTATTCATCAAACGATTTATCTCATTCATATAATGATTTACTATATCCGCTACATTTTCATAATCTTTGTTTTTTGCTTCTAAACTTTGAAAATAAATATCTTCATTTTCTGCAAGCCCACGTTGTTTCATAGAAGAAACATTGAGTGCTCGATTTTTAAAAGCATTCACTTCCTCCCAAGGAATAAGCTTCAATAACTCTTCCTCTTTCATAGACTCAATCGTATTTAACTCATGACTAGTACGAAAACCATCAAAGAAATGTAGAAAAGGTAAACTACTTTTCATAGCAGATAAATGTGCTACTGCAGCTAAATTTTGAGCATCAAAAACACTAGAAGATGCAAGCATACAAAATCCAGTACCTCTTGTTGCATAAATATCACTATGATCTCCAAAAATAGATAAAGCGTGTGTAGCAACCGTTCTACTAGCTACATGAATAACACCAGGTAACATCTCTCCTGCCATCTTATACATATTAGGAATCATTAAAAGTAATCCTTGACTTGCTGTAAAAGTAGTAGCTAAACTTCCTGTAATAAGTGCTCCATGCATTGCCCCTGCAGCACCTGCTTCACTTTGCATCTCTACCACACGAACCTTATCGTGATATAAATTAAAATAATCTTGATGTGATAAATAATCAACATTACTAGCCATTGGACTAGAAGGTGTAATGGGATAAATACTTGCTACTTCACTAAATAAATATGCAATATTAGATACTGCTTTATTTCCATCGATAATTTGTTTCATAACATCCTCCATGTTCTACAAAAAATATTATACCACACAAAAAAAGAAGTTTATCACTTCTTTCCCTTTTTCTTTTTTCTATCCTCATGCGAAAATAATATATCCGTTTTTAATACAATAAACAAAAATAAAATCATCAAACATACATAAAGAAAAATAGCATAATTCGTATCTCCTGCTGCATATAAAATGGATACCAAAGCAAACAAAATATTGATTGCATAAATAATTAACAAAGAAGATTTCGTTGAAAATTGCATTTTCAAAAGTTGATGATGAAAATGATCTCTATCTGGTGTCGTAAATGGATTTTTTCTTTTAAGTCCTCTACGAATAATAGAAAATGCAACATCAAAAATTGGAGTAGCTAAAACAATAAGAGGGATAATTAAAGATGTAAATGTTGCTGTTTTAAATCCAAGTAATGCTGTAACAGCAACTAAAAGACCAATAAAATTACTACCAGTATCTCCAAGATAAATTTTAGCTGGTGGAAAATTATGAAATAAAAATCCTAAAAGACTACCACACATTAAAAGAGATAAAACAATATCAAATCCTGCCACACGATTAATAAATAGTGCAATAAAAGAAACTGTTGCAAAATAAATAGCACTTATTCCAGAACAAAGTCCATCAAGACCATCCGATAAATTAATCACATTAATAACTGTAATAACAAAAAAGATAGTAAATAAATAATTAAATGGTGATGGAAATACCAAGTGAAGACCTAAAATAGAAACCTCATCTAACGTAATGTGACCATAAAATACTAAAATTGCCGCCGCAACAACTTGTGCAAGTAATTGCCACTTAGCTCCTAAAGGTTTTATGTCATCACAAAGTCCCATAATAATCACGATAAAAGATGACATTAAAATTGAAATCATTTGAACATTTCCTTGGCCAAAGAAAATAAAACCAAATAAGAAGGAAAAAAAGACTGCAAGCCCACCTAAATCAGGCATTGGTACTTTATTAATTCGACGTTGATTTGGATAATCTACTGCATCAATATGAAATGCTAACTTTTTTACAAAAGGTACTAAGAAAAAGCTAACCAAAAAAGGAACAATTAAAATTAACCAAACAGCATGACCATTTACTGTATACCCCATAAAAATACCTCTTTCTATCATTATTATAACCGAATTACAAAAAAAACTGAAGAATTATTAATAATCTTGAATTCGAAATAATTTTGAAAAAAAGAATGAAACAAAAACACTAATTCCAAAAAGAAAAAAGAAAGATAATAAATGATTAAAATTAAAAACAGATGGTATCAAATAAATTAACAGAATTTGTAAAATAATTAACAGAAGAAAGAAGACTTCTGCAAAAATACTAAACTTTCCATGAAAAAAAATACGATGCATAATGATGCGATATAAAATAAGCAAAAAGTAAGAAATACAAAGACTTTTAGAAAAATCTAATTTTGATGAAAAAAAGAAAAGTACTAATAATTGTAATAAAACTCCCCATAACCCAAAAAAGCCATAAATCATAAACTTTCTAAAACTATCACCACGATTGTTACTTAACTCTTCATCAATATAACTTTCTAAGTCACTAATAAATGTCTTTGTATTACTTTCATACTCTTTTGGCGTAAATGTTTTAATCTCTTCTAATTTTTCATCAAGTTTCTCAAAATCATCTAATTCCAAAATATGATGCTTTTCACGAAATTCGCGAATAATCTGCTTTTGATGATTATTTTGATGTTCTCCATATTCACATAACCTTGCTGCAGCAATAATTTTTTTATGATGATGAAGTCCATCTATAATGGTTCCAACTCCACCATGTGTAATTAATAAACTACATTCCTTTAATAATTTTAAAAATTCTTTACTTGGAATTAAATCAAAAATTTCCATACAATCTGACTCATATTTTGTTTCTCCTGCTTGTACAATCACTTTTTCTTTTATATTTCCAAGTTTTATTTGTTTTTCTACTGCCTTTAAAAGTCTAGTAAACTCTCGATCTTGTGTTCCTAAAGATACTAAAATCATTAATAAATCCACCCTCCAAACTTTGCTTTTGGATATAATTTTTGCATTGATTTCCACTGAATAATAAAACGATCTGCAAAATGATAAATAATACTTCCAGAGGCTGTTTTCGTTTCAATATTTGCAAAAGACTCAATATAAACAACTTTACTTCCCATTATTTTAGCAATGCAGCACATTGGTCCAGCAGATTGAACACCTGTCGTAATAACAACTTGAGGTCGAAATTTCAAATAATAATATAAAGAAATAAAACAATTTCCAAGAAGTTTAAAAGGGTAAATAAATGGATGAGCCATAGTTCCATACAATAAAAATCCTAATCTTTTTTGATATTCATTAGTTAAAGAAATACTAGATTTCGTTTTCTCAGTCATTAAAAAACTATCATAATCACTCATCATTGGTTTTAATGCCATTAGCTCTGATAAATGTCCTCCAGCACTCGCAATAAATAATACACGTTTTTTCATTATTTTCCTCCCTCTATCATTTGATACCATAACAATTTTACTGAATTTGGTAAAAAATTCTTGGAAAAACTTTTAGCGTTTTTACCTAAAATAATCAATTTTTCGCGATTACTAAGTAAACAGATAATTTTATGAGCCATCTGTTCAATATTTCGTTCTCCAATTAAATAGCCATTCATATCATCTTGTATTAACTCACAAGCACCTTCTGCAGAAGTAAAAGCAAGACAAGGAATTCCTGCATTCATAGCTTCCAATAAAACAAGTCCAAAAGATTCTGTAAAAGACGTCATTAAATAAAGAGAAGCATGAAGAAATATTTTTTCGATATAATCATGATTTTGAAATCCATGAATTGTAACATAATTTCCTAAATTTCGTTTTATAATGTTTTGCTCTAAATCTTGTTTTAAAGGGCCATCACCAATAATATCTAAATGAAATGAAACCATTTTTTCTTGTAATCGTTTTACTACTTCTATAGCATCAAATAATCCTTTTTCGCTTTCAAGTCTTCCAACCATTACAATTCTTGGTTCACTATAATCGCTGACAAAAGAAAGATCTTGATCTAAAATATTTGGAATGTAAACAGGACGACAACGCATTAAAGCCATTTCCTTTTGATAATCCTTAGTAAGCATTCTAGAAACTAAAATCAAATAATCTAAATCTTTACTATTTTTTACAACTGCATTTTTATACTTTAAATTGTCATGATGATGATTATGTTCCCAACCAATTTTCAATGAATTATGATTTCCATATTTAACTAAATACTTACTAATCTCATGTCTTGTAGAAATATATATATGGGAATTATCTTGTTTTAAATGTCGTTTTAACTTTCTAAATCGACCATTCAAAAAATAAATTGAAACACTACCAAAAAAATCATGAAAAAAAGTTAAGAAATGAAATCCTTTAAAATAATCTTGCCATATTGCTTTTAAAAGCTTAGCTATTTGCATTTTTTTCAATAACTGATTATATTTCTTTACTTTTAAAGGAATATCAGTTTCATACAAATATTTTATTTTTATACTAGGATCAAATGGAAAAATCGGTTGATCATAAAGACGATATAAAGATAAAATAGACACTGTATATTCATCTTTTAATAAAGATGCCAAACTACTTACAGCTTTTTCTATCCCTCCATATCCTAAATGATAAACCAAAATTTCTAACTCTTTTTTCATGATATCACCTAACATTATTATAAAATAGAATGAAGCATTGGTAAAGAAAACTAAAATAAAAAAAGAATACTCATAAATAAATCATAAAAGTATTCTTAAATTTGTGAAAAAATAATTTAGCTTAATTTTAACAAAAAAGGATCATTAGTAGTTCCAAATCCGCTCTCTATTTCTATATTATTTTTTAAATAAACTACAGGATACATCAAGATTCCTTCTCTATAAGCACTACCTGCACCACCAACACCATAATTAATATGATAAACATATTGTGCATGAGTTGCTTCAGCCATAGGAGTTATCGTCCATTGAACTTTAGGGATCCAATTATTTTGAGTACAGTCTGAAGAATAAGCAAATTGAGACAAATAAGTTTGCAAACAAGTTTCCTGATTTGTCTCTTTACCACCACTAGTTGCAAATCCATAATCACTTGGATAAAGTAATCCGACAGTATCTGTAACACGAGTCGTTCTTAAAACATTATCATCGCAAAATTGTCCACCATTACATATCTTTCCTGTATTATTACTTCGCTCAAATTGATAAAATAAAGAAGCGGTTATACTTTCTGTATCATGATATCCATTTGTACCAGTATACCATACTACATTTTCAACAAAAGTTTTAAATGCTGCTAATATATTAGAATTATAATAATTACGTAACGCTGTTCTTCCAGAAGCCACACTCCACTCATTTACTCCTGTTGCATAATTAGAAGAATCTTTATAATCCCAAATAATTTTTCCAATAGATTGATCACGAATTAACTTAATTTTTGAAGACTTATTTCCACTTCCATCCTCTACTTGATTCATAACCCCTATAACTCTCCATAACTCATTATTAAATGACACATAATTATTTGGATTATTTCCTATATATCTTAAATTACGATCTACTGTTTCAT
>CAJUNF010000023.1 GCA_910587775.1 uncultured Bacilli bacterium
AGCTGGTTAGAGCGCACGCCTGATAAGCGTGAGGTCGGAGGTTCAAGTCCCCCCAAGCCCACCATTTGTTAATTGGCCCGTTGGTGAAGCGGTTGAACACACATGCCTTTCACGCATGCATTCATGGGTTCAAATCCCGTACGGGTCACCAAATTTGAAAATTACAGAACACTTTCTAAGTGTTCTGTTTGCATTTCTAAAAACAATTTTTATAAATAAAAAAATGCAGTTACTCTAAAACTGCATTTTTTATATTTTCCATAAACTCTTGCATAATCGTTAAATAATTATCATTGTTTTGACGATTTTCATCTGATAGTGTAGTCATTGTATTTACTGTTATAATTTGAGCACCACTTGCTTTTAATTCTTGAATAGCTCCAGCTGTATCATCTACATCTCGAACAAATAAATATTTATAAGATCCATTACTAAAATTACGTTTCAAAATATTTAAACTTTCTTCTGATGTATTATCTTCTAAAGAAGTGATTTGAAAGCCATACTCCTCTAAAAATTTAAACATATTAGAAGAAGCAATTAAATGAGCTTTTCCTCGAGCAGCATTTCTAGCAATATTTCTCAGTTCTGCATCTTTTAAAGATAATGTCTCTTCAAGAAGTTTGTAATTTTTCATAATTTCTTCATTAACAAATTTACTACTGATCAAATTCTCTAAATTGTTTTGAATATTTGATGCAATCATTAAAGCATTACTTGGACTTAACCATAATTCTTCTACACCATATTTATATTTAAGACCATAAGTGACATCAATAATCTGTAAACGTTTATTAGCATTACTAAAGTCTTTAGCAATTTGTTTTTCTTCTGTTTGCCCATTATAAATAAACAAATCACTTTTGCTATATTCACTCTTTTGTTTGTCAGTAAGAGTATAATTTTTTACATCAGCACCATCTGGATAAATACTAGAAATATTAGAATGATTTCCATACAATACCTCTGTAAAGTAACTAATTGGATACATAGTAGTATAAATTTTTGCCTGATCCAAATCGTTTTTTTCAAAACACCCTGAAGTCAATAAGACAATACTACAAAGTAAAGTCGCCAAAAGCGTTTTTTTCAAATTTTTTCCTCCTTTTTCGGAACTGGGTCATATCCATAAGTTCCATGTGGTCGGCATTTTAAAATTCTTTGAATTCCAAGTTGTAATCCTTTTATAGATCCATGTAATTGTATTGCTTCTATCATGTAGTTAGAACAAGTAGGAGTAAAGCGACAAAATTGATGGCTAGAAAAAGGAATCAATTGATAAATTCGAATAAAAAAAATGAGGATTCGACCCATGAAACCACCCGAATCCATTTTACTATAGAATAAGATTTTTGTAAAATACCTTTTGGATTCTAGAAGTTTTTGATATAATTAAAAAAGAAAAGAGGCTAGAAATGATGGACTTTTTAGAAAAATGGAACATTAAAATGAATGATCAAAAGTTATTAGAAAAGGCATTCACTCATAGCTCTTATTCTAATGAATTTCATTGTGACAACTATGAACGTTTAGAATTTTTAGGAGATGCAGTATTAGAGCTTGTTACAAGTGATTACTTTTATCGTGAGACGTCTTTTAAAGAAGGCGAAATGAGTAAAATTAGAGCTTCTTTTGTGTGCGAAAAAGCTCTTGCAACGTATGCTAGAAATTTAAAAATGGACTCATATATAAAAGTAGGTCATGGCCAAGAAAAAAATATAAATGACACTATTATAGCTGACGTTTTTGAAGCGGTAATAGGAGCAATTTATTTAGATCAAGGATTTCAAGTAGTAAAAGAATATATAGATAATATTATAATTCCATACATCAAATCAAATACAAACTTTTTAGGTGATTATAAATCAGCTTTACAAGAAATGGTTCAAACAAATAAAAAATCGTTAGAATACATTTTAACGAAAGAATCAGGTCCTGCTCATGACAAAAAGTTTGAAGTAGAAGTAAAAATTGATGGCATGATTTATGGAGTAGGAATTGGAAAAAGCAAAAAAGAGGCAGAACAAAATGCTGCACTAGATGCCATTAAAAAAAGTGCGAGGTAGCTATGAAATTAAAAAGTATTAAAGCCCATGGATTTAAATCATTTGCAGATAAAATTGATATAGAAATTAAAAGTAATATTACAGCAATAGTTGGACCAAATGGTTCTGGAAAAAGTAATATTGTAGATGCAATACGTTGGGTGATGGGAAGTCAATCAGTAAAGTCATTAAGAGGATCTCAAGCAATGACTGATTGTATTTTTAAAGGATCAAAAACAAGAGATGCCCTAAGGCGAGCAGAAGTTTCTTTAGGTTTTGATAATAGTGATCATGAACTAAATAGTGATTTAGAAGAAATTGAAATCAAACGTGTAGTGTATCACACAGGAGAAAATGAATATTTTTTAAATAATGCTAAAGTAAGATTAAAAGATATTACAGATTTATTTTTAGATACAGGAGCAGGATTAGACTCTTTCAATATTATTGGTCAAGGTAGCATAGAAGCGGTAGTAAATAGTAAACCAGAAGATCGACGAATCATATTTGAAGAAGCAGCTAGTGTTTTAAAATACAAAAAAAGAAAAGAAGAATCACTGCGCAAATTAGAAAAAACCAAAGATAATTTAGAAAAAGTAGGTTTAATTATTCAAGAACTTGAAAATACCGTATTACCTTTAAAGGAACAAAGTGAACTTGCTAAAAAGTATTTGGAATTGAAAAAAGAATTAGAAGAGCTAGAAATTTCTTTTATTGCAACTGATATAAAGAGTAAAAATGAAGAATATCAAATATTAAAAAATGAAGTAGGTTTATTAGAAGCAAAGGTTTTAGAATTAAAAAGTAAAAATGATTCAAATAATAGCAAAACAGAAACTTTACGTTTAGAACTATTGAAAATAGAAGAAAATATCACAATAAAAAATAATGATCTTTTAAAATACACTGAGGAGTTAGCTCAAAAAAATAGTGAAAAAGACATTACTTTAGAACGACAAAAATATACAGTAGATAAAGAAAAAGTAAACGAAAATATAGTGAAATTAAAAGAAGAGCAATTAGCACTTCAAAAGCAAATAGAGCTAGAAGAACTAGATATTAATGTTTTAGAAAACAAAATAAAAGAGCAGACGAAAATTTTAGGAGAAGAAGAAGAGAATCTTTCCTTGAATCAAATTAAATTAAATAATATAAGAAACAAAAAAAATAATACATCAAGTGAAACTTGGAGTTTAAAAAATCAAATTGATATTCTTGAAAATAATATTGCAAATGACGTAAAAGTACCACTTTCAGTTAGAAATGTTTTAAATAATCCACGTCTAGAAGGTATAGAAGGTACCATAGGAAAGTTAATCGAAGTAGGAACACAATATATTGATGCTATAGATATCTCACTTGGTGCAAGTAGTAATTTCATTGTAGTAGAAAATGAACAAGTCGCCAAAAAAGCAATTCTATACTTAAAAGAAAATCATTTAGGAAGAGCTACTTTTTTCCCTAGAAATATTATAAAAGGACGAACATTAGAAAATAGTATTTTAAAAAGTATTGAATATGAAAAAGGTTTTGTAGGAATAGCCTCTAATTTAGTAAAATTTGAAGAAAAATATCGTAATATTATTGAAAATCAACTGGGTAATATCATCGTAGTAGATAATATGGATACAATGAATAATCTTGGAAAAAAATTAAATTACAAATATCGTATCGTTACTCTTTCAGGAGAGATTCTTCACACAGGAGGTTCCATGAGTGGTGGATCTTCTAAAAAAGCAAATAGTAGCTTAAACGATAAATTAGAACTAGAAAAAAAGCAAAGTGCCTTAAAAGACTTAACAAGACATTTAGAAAGATTAGGAGAAGAAGAAGAATTACTTGATAAAAGTTTAACAGAAACTTTAAACTCAAAAATAGAAATTGAAAAAGAATTATCCATTTTAAAAAATGATTGGAATAAGAAAAATGAAAATAATTTAAATTTAAAAAATTTATTAAATGCCAAAGAACAAGAATTAAATGGTACAACAAATATGTTAGAAAACACTTTAGATCAACAACTATTATCTGTTTTAGAAAATATTAAAGAGATTGAATTAAAGTGTAGTATTCTAAAAAAAGACTTAGACCTTTTAAAAAATCAGAAAAGTGAACTTTCTTCTAAAATAGCTACTTTTGAATTTGAATACCGAGAGAAAAATAGTGAACATAACAAGTTAGAACAAGAATTAAAGCAAAAAGAAATTCGTTTAGGTAAATTAGATATTTATTTAGATAATTTATTACTAAGTTTAAGTGAAAATTATAATATGACATACGAAAAAGCAATTGCAGACTATCCCCTAGAAATAGATTATGAAACTGCCAAATATCAAGTAGAAAAATTAAAACAAGATATTATAAAACTTGGTAATATTAATCTAGGAAGTATAGAAGAATATGAGCGGTTAAATAACAGATATCAATTTTTAGTAGAACAAAAAGATGATTTAGAAATAAGTAGTAATAATCTAAAACAAGTGATTACTGAAATGGATGAAATTATGAAAGAGAAGTTTATGGAGACTTTTGAGAAAATTAAAGACGAATTTGCAAATGTATTTAAAAAATTATTTAAAGGTGGAACAGGATTATTGAAATTAACTGATCCTGAAAATATTTTGGAAACTGGAATTGAAATTATCGCAGAACCTCCAGGAAAAAAACTAAATAATATTGCTTTATTAAGTGGAGGAGAAAAAACATTAACTGCTATTTCACTTTTGTTTGCCATAATAAACGTAAAACCAGTACCTTTTTGTATTTTAGATGAAGTAGAAGCAGCATTAGATGAAGCGAATGTTGATACATTTGGTTCTTACTTACAAAGTAAAAAAGATGCAAGTGAGTTTATTTTAATAACTCACAAAAAAAGAACAATGGAATATGCAGATACTTTATATGGAATTACAATGCAAGAATCTGGGGTAAGTAAAATTGTTAGTGTTGAATTAGATCAAGTTTCATAAAAAAATCAGCAATTAAAGCTGATTTTTTAAATTTCTCTCATTTTATGAGAATTTTTAAAAGGATTTTTAGGGTCAATACGATCAATAAATAAAATTCCATTTAAATGATCAATTTCATGTTGAAATGCAATAGAAATATCTTCACGAACTCTAATAACATAAGGCATACCATTACGATCAAAAGCCTCTACTGTCATTCTAGCATATCTAGGAACAATTCCATTTGTTTCTCGATTTATACTTAAGCATCCTTCGCCTTCACCAACAAAAATTTGTTCTTCACTAAAGCTTTTTATAGAAGGATTGATTACAATGTAATCTTTGAATGATCCATCATCTAATTCTTCTACAATAACAAAAATTCTTTTTAATACACCTAGCTGTACAGCAGATAAACCCATGCCAGCTCTTAAATCATATTTTTCCCGTTCTTCATCAATTTGACTCATTTTTAAATATATTATCATATCATCAATCATTTGTTGATCTTCCTTTGTTAATGGAAAATCTACATCCTTACTGATTAGTCTTAAACGTTTATCTTTTTCATCTATAATTTGAATATTAGGTAACTTCATATGTTTCTCCCCTCGTACTGGTAGTATTTTATCACAAATTTTAAAATTTGGAAGAAAAAAGCAAAAAAGAGCAAAGAATCCGTTATAATAAAAAAGAGGTGAAAAAATGTTTCAATTAGTAAAAAATAGTAATGATGCAAATGCCATAACTCATGGTGGTACATTTCATGCCGATGATGTATTTGCAACTGTATTTTTATCAAAAATTTATGATATAAAATTGTATCGTACCAATGACATTACACAAATAGAAGATGTAGAAAATAAAATAGTATTTGATATAGGATTAAAAGAATTTGATCATCATGGTATGAATGCTAAAATAAGAGAAAATGGAATAAAATATTGTTCTTTTGGTTTATTGTTTGAACAGTTTGGAAAAAATTATCTAGAAAAGAAAAATGTGGTAGATATAGAAGAATGCTATAAAATATTTTTAAAAGAATTTGTAATTCAAATAGATGCAATTGATAATGGTATTTTTCCAAATAATCCAAAAGAATACACATTAAAAACTCTGGAATACGTTATTGATATTATGAATAAAACATGGAAAGAAGAAGGAGATAATAATAAAGAATTTATAAAAGCTTTTGAAATAGCGCAGATAATCTTTGACCGCATTGAAAAGAGAATCATTGATAAAATGTGTGCAAAAGAATTAGTTGAAGTAGCAATTTCAAAAAGTGAAAATGATATTTTATTTCTAGAAGAGTATATGCCTTTTATGGACTTTTTACTAAATAGTAAAGTAGAAAAAGCTCAAAATATCAAATTTGCTATCATGCCATCCAATCGCGGAGGATATAATATACGAGCAATTAATAAAGAAGTTGGCACTCATAATCTTCGTTTGGATTTTCCAAAAGAGTGGGGTGGAAAAAGTAAAGAAGAATTGGTTTCTATAACTAAAATTTCTACATTTCGTTTTTGCCATACAGGATTATTTTTATGTTCTTGTGATACTCTTGATGATGCATTTCAAATTGCTAATCTAGCAATCAAACAAAAATAAGCCAAAAGGCTTATTTTACGCTTAATTGTTGTTGTATCCGTTACCGCCAAAACTCCAACCAGCACCAATGATAATAACAAGTAAGATAAATAAAACGATCCAGATTGCAGCACCAACACCATAACCAGAAGTATAGCCAGCATAACCAGTATTGCAACATGGTTGATTATAGCCATATCCACTGCCATAGTATCCATTATTTCCATAATAATACATATATTTTACCTCCTTTATGTATCTAATATAGTGTATTAAAGGAATATTAAATTTGACATTAAAAATTTAAATCTTTTAATAAAATCTGTCAAATTATTCATTTTAGTAAATCATAGATAGTTTGCAACTAAGATGACTTATGATAAAATGAATAATAGGTGAGAGCATGAAAAACTTAGTAAGTAAAATGGATATGCCATTACTAATTTTAACTATTGTATATTCCATATTAGGATTAGTAATGATTTTAAGCGCTTCAAGTGTTTCAGCTGTTTTGCGCTATGGTGTGTCTTCTTCTTACTTTTTCATACGTCAATCTATGTTTGTCATAGTTTCATTAATGATTGGTTTTACATTTGTATTACGCCTTCCAACAAGTAAGTATAAATATGTAACGCCCATTTTAGTAATTGGAATGATAGCAGCACTAGCAGGACTTTTTATTTACGGAAAAATTACAAATGGAGCTCAAAGTTGGTATCGTATTGGTTTTTTTAATCTTCAACCAGCAGAGTTTGCAAAATCAGTTATTATTATTTATATGGCTGTTTTTTATAGCAAAAGCTTAAAAAAGAAAAAAACGCTATATTATAATCTAATTCCTGTTGCTGTAGCTATTTTATTTTTTGTATTAATAGCGATGCAACCAGATTTAGGAGGAGCCATTATCTTAGCTGGTATTTCTTTTTTCCTATTTAATATAGTTCCTATAGATCGAGAAGGAAAAACAAAATTAATTAAAGTAGTAGGAGTAGGAGCAATTTTAATTGGTGTTTTACTTTTAAATTCGGGGACAGAATTATTAAATGCAATGCAAATGAGCCGTTTAGAATTTAAAAATCCTTGTAACCGTTATTCTGAAAATACTGGATATCAGGTCTGTAATGGATTTATAGCAATTCATAACGGGGGATTACTAGGCATGGGACTAGGAAATTCAACTCAAAAATATTTATATTTACCAGAAGCTCATACAGATTTTATTTTTCCTATTTTAGTAGAAGAATTAGGCTTATTAGTGGGAGGTTTAGTAATTATCGGTTATGGTGTAATTCTATACCGAATATTAAAGATTGCCAAAATGGCAGATAATCCAAGAGGATCTATTTTAGCATATGGAACTTTTCTATTAATATTATTCCATTTATTAGTAAATTTTATGGGAATTCTTGCTTTAATTCCATTAACTGGAGTCCCAGTCCCTTTCTTAAGTTATGGAGGATCGTATACTATTAATATTTTACTTATGACTTTTGTTGTACAACGTGTGGCCATAGAAACGAAAACAAATCAAGCTAAAAGAGAAATTGCAAAAATAAGCAATAAATAAAAAGGAAATATACAAAACTTCTTTAATAAAACTATTGAAGGAGGAAATGTTATGAGTATATCAGATTTCTTTTATCATCATAAAACGCTACTTATTACCATGATTATTTTATTATTGGGTGGAATAAGTGGTGTTTTTATTTTGACAAAAGAGGAACAAACAAATCAAACAGAATGGATTGGAGATGCAAATGAACCTATTATAGAAAAAGAAGAATTAAATGAAGAAGAACCCATTAAAAATGAAATAGAAAAAAATTTAATTGTAGATATAAAAGGTGCCATACAAAATCCAAATGTTTATGAGGTAAAAGAAGGAACACGTATTTTTGAATTAATAGAACTTGCAGGAGGACTATCCAAAAGTGCTTATACCAAAAATATTAATTTATCAAAAAAAGTTACAGATGAGATGGTAGTATATATTTTTACTGAAGAGGAGTTTCAAACAAAAATAACTTGCCCATCTAAAAATGAAACAAGCACAGAAATAACAAAAGAAATTTTAGATCATGAATCTATTATTTTAGATGGAGAAATAACAGAAAAAGAAAACGATAAAATAAATTTAAATAAAGCAAATTTAGAACAGTTATTAAAAGTTCCTGGAATAGGAGAAACAAAAGCAAAAAGTATTATTGAGTATCGTAATCAAAATGGAGAATTTCATTCAGTAGAAGAACTAAAGGAAATTTCAGGAATCAAAGATGGTACATACGAGAAAATTAAAGACTATTTTACAATCTAAAATATTTTTTTCTATATTTTTAATATTTACAGTAATTTTTGTCATAATAAATCTCCTTTTTCCACCAGCTACAAAATTAAATGTAGAAGATAAAAAATTTGAAGGAAAGATTTTAGAATACAATTGGCAAAATGAAGAAAAAATTAAAATGAAAATTCAAATAGGAAAAGAAAAAGTCATTGCATATTTTGAAACGAAAGAGAACAATAAATATAAAAAAATTCTTCAAGAAGGAGTAATTTTAAAGATACAAGGAACCTTATGTATACCAAGTAAAAATACGATCCCAAATACATTTTCTTATCATAGATATTTAAAAACAGAAAAAATTTATTTTGAATTAAAAATAACAGATCTAAAAGTCATAAAAGAAAATTCTAGTTGGAAAAAGATAAAAGAAAAAATTCGCGATTACTGCGATCAATTCCAAAATAGCTTTTATTTAAAGATGCTAGTTTTAGGAATTAAAGAAGGGGAAAAGGAAGATATAGAAAAAATATATCAAAAAAATGGAATTAGTCATGTTTTCGCTATTTCTGGAATGCATTTAGGAATGCTTTATAAATTAACTTCCAAACAATTAAAGAAAATAAAAAACTGGAAAAAACATATTATTTCCATACTTGTAGTAACAATTTATGTTTCACTAATTAATGTTTCAATATCTAGTAAAAGAGCATATTGTTTTCTTTTATTAAATACAATTAATCAAATATTTTGTTTAAATTTAACTAAAAAACAAATTTTTTTCTTTACTTTATGTGTAATTTTATGGATAAATCCTTTTTCTATTTTTCAAGTTGGATTCCAATATTCTTTTCTTACATCATTTCTATTTTTATTTTGGATAGAAAAAAAGAAAAAGTCATTACGATCTATTATTTTTGGAGGATTTCTAATTTTTTTATTTCATCTACCAATTACTGCTTACAACTCTTATACCATAAATATATGGAGCATTATTAACAATATAGTTTTAATTCCTATTATCTTATTTGTTATTTTTCCACTTCTATTATTAAGTTTAATATGTCCTATTTTAGAAATATTTATAAGTATTGTAATAAATGGATTTGAATTTTTTAACTTCTTGTTAAGTAACTTACCTTTATCAGAAATAATTTTGCCTAAAATGCCATTATTTTGGTATATAATTTATTATTTTCTTTTGCTACTTTATATTGCGTTAAGAAAAAGCAATATATTAATACTTTTAGGTATTTTTTTATGTCTTTGGAATATTTCTCCAAAATGGAATAAAAATGGTTATTTCTATTTTTTAGATGTGGGTCAAGGAGATGCAATATTAATTGTTGCGCCTTATCAAAAAGAAGTAATTTTAATAGATACTGGGCCACAAAATAGAAAAATAAGTTCCAATATCATAAATTTTTTGAGAAGTTTAGGGATAAAAAAACTAAACGTATTATTTATCACCCATGGAGATCAAGACCATATTGGAAATGCAATAACTATATTAAACGAGATTCCAACAGAAAAAATTATATTAAATGAAGGCTCTGATACTTCACTTGAGATAGAAGTTAAAAAGAAGTATAAAAATAAAATTAGTAAAACTTATCAAACTAAGTATCTTAAATTTAAAATTTTAGATCATGTAACAGAAAACCAAGAAAACGATAATAGTTTAATATGTCATGTCTGTATTTATCAAACTTGTAGCTTATTTCTTGGAGATGCAGGAAAAAAAGTAGAAGAAGAAATTGCGTCAAAATATCAAATAAAAGCAGATATCTTAAAAGTAGGACACCATGGATCAAACACAAGCACTAGCAATGCACTTTTAAAAGAATTTTCATTTAAATTTGGTATTATTAGTGCAGGAAGAAATAATAAATATCATCATCCTCATGAAATAACTCTAAAAAATTTAAATAAAAACAAAATAAAAATAATGAATACCCAAAAGTTAGGAACTATTTCTTTCAAAGTATTACCAAAAGGATACACCACTTCATATTTTCCACCATAAAATATATTACATTATATATAATGTTTAAATATAGAAAAAGGGCTCCCTTTTTCCTTTTTCTGTGCTAAAATAAATCTATGGTGGTAGTATGAATGTCTATCTTTTTGAAGCAACAAGTAGAGTATTATTAGAAGAAGCAGTAAATAAAATAGCTAATAATTCTGAAAATAAAATAACTTATAATGCCGAAACAGAAACAATTACAGATATTTTAGAAGAAGCTTCATATGTATCAATGTTCGGAGAAATGAAATTTCTTATTGTAAAAAATGCTACTTTTTTTGGAAAAACAAAATTGAAAGAAGAAGATGAAGAAAAATTAATGAAGTATTTGGAAAAACCATATCCACTATGTACAATAATTTTTACCTCATATGAACCAGTGGATAGTAGAAAAAAGATTACCAAAATAATAAAAGAAGAATTTCAATATCAAAATATTATTACACCAAAAGGTTTAGAATTATATAACAAAGTAGCCTCTCTTCTTATAGAAAAAAAGTATCTTGCTGAAAAAGATAGTATTAATTATATTATTAATGCTTGTTTAAATAATTATGATTTAATCTGTAATGAAATTGATAAAATTGATTTATATTACGAGAAACCCTCTAAAATTAAATTAGATGATATAAAAAAAATAATTTCTAGAACTATAGTAGATAATAATTTTAAATTTGTAGATGCAGTGATCATAAAAGATTTAAAAAAATCTTTTCACTATTTAGAAGATCTCATGACATTAAAAGTAGAACCTTTATCTTTAATTAATTTACTCGCAAGAGAATATCGAAATATGTTAATACTTAAATTAATGGAACAAGATAAATTTTTAAAAAAAGATATTATGAAAGAGCTAAATCTTCAAGACTGGCAATTTGAAAAAACGAGAAAAAATGCTATGGATTATCATAAAGATGATTTAAAAGATTATTTAATAAATTTAGAAAAGTTAGATTATCAAATTAAATCTGGTCAAATAGATAAATTAGTAGGATTAAAAATATTTCTGTTAGATTTATATGAATATTAAAAGGAAAGCATACACTTTCCTTATTTTTATAATAATTCTTTTATCTTTTCAACATTTTTAAAGTTTAATTTTGCGATTTCTCTTAATTTCTCTTCACCAAATTTTTGGACAATTTCTTTCCCAACTGAATCTACAATTTCATTTGCACCTTTAGGAACCGATACCCCAAGGCTTTTACTCATTTCATCCATTTTCATAAGAAAAATATAACGACTAATACAACTTGCAGCAGCAACACTTGCACATTTACTCTCAGCTTTTGTAGTAAAAGTAATATTAGTGACTTTTTCGGTTGCATCTTTAATATGTTCAAAATATTTTTTTGGATAAACAAATTGATCTACTACAATTTTATCATAAGAATAATCTTTATTTTTTAATTGATATAATACTTTGTTATGTAAAATTGCTTTAATTTGATTCATATTATATCCTTTTTCTTGCCAATCATTATAATCTTTATTAGATAAAGTAAAACTCACATAAGGAATTCTTTTTATTAAATCAGGTATAATTTTTTTGATTTTTTCATCAGTTAATTTTTTGGAATCTTTTACCCCCAAATCATCTAAAAAAGAAATATCTTCTTTTGATACATATGCAGCACTTACAACAATAGGACCAAAAAAGTCACCAGTTCCAACTTCATCAGATCCAATGGTACTCATATAAAAATAAAAAGTGTCTTCTTCTTTTTTAGAATCTTTTTTTTCATTACCTGAAATATCAATGACACGATGATTTAAATATCGTTCCATATCTACCCAAAGATTGGCATCAATATCAGCACTTACTCCTTGAAACATAACCTTTCCAGATTCATAAAGTGTAATAATAGTATCTGCTTCTTGAGCCTGAAAAATAGCATAAGGTGGAGTTTTAGGTCGCAACTTATCTTTATAAAAATCAATCATTTTTTCTTTTATATTATCACTAACTTTAAAAACTATCGTCATAATACACCTCTTAATTATTCTATCATAATTCTATTTCATTTGCGAAATTCTTAAAGCAATACTTAACAAAGTATAAAATGGTTTTCATTTGAAGAATAATATAATATAATGTTTTAAGAATAGGAGGTAAAGAAATTGTTTACAATAGTTGATGCAATTATCATTTTATTTTTACTAATTGGAGCCTTAGTAGGGTTTAAAAGAGGAATTATACAAAGTGCTACAATGTTTTTAGGAATTATAATTGTTATAATCCTTGCATATTACTTAAAAAATCCTTTGTCAAAATTAATGTATACTTATTTACCATTTTTTGAGTTTAGTGGTGCTTTAAAAGGAGTAACTGTTTTAAATATTTTAATATATGAAGCAATCGCATTCTTAGTCATATTCTTCCTTTTAGATGCTATTTTACAAATTGCTATTAAAGCAACAGGGGTTTTAGAAAAAATTTTAAAATTTACTATTATTTTAGGAATACCATCTAAAATTGCTGGAGCTATATTTGGATTATTAGAACAATTTATTTATGTATTTGTTTTCTTGTTTTTATTTTCTAGACTAAGTTTTTCTGCACCATATGTAAATGAAAGTATCTTAGCACCTAAAATACTTAATAATACACCAATTATTTCAAACATCATGGAACTATCTTATCGATCTTTTGAAGAAATTTATGGCTTGAAAGAAAAATACAATAACTCTAATGATGTAGATGCTTATAACAAAGAAGCTTTAGATATTTTGCTCAAATATGATATAATAACCATCGAATCTACTGAGAATTTAATTAAAAATGAGAAATTAAAAATTCCAGATGTAGATAGTGTCTTAAATAAATATCGTGAAAAATAAGAAAGAAGGATTATAATGATTAAATATTTAAAAGATGAAAAATTAGAAGATTTAGTAAAAGAAGGAACACATATTGTAGATTTCTATGCAGAATGGTGTGGACCATGTAAAATGCTTGGAAGTGTTTTAGAATCAATGGAAGATGTAAGTATAATTAAAATTAATGTTGATGAACACCCACAATTAGCAAGCCAATATGGAATTATGAGTATTCCTGTAATTATGGTATTTAAAGATGGAGTGGAAACATCAAAAACAACAGGATTCCTTCCAGAAGAATCAATAAGAAAATTACTTTAAGTAGCATTAGCTACTTTTTTCTTGATTTAGAGCCATTTTAGCAGAATTAGCATAGCTTCGTATTAATCCGCCAGTGCCAAGTTTAATCCCACCAAAATATCGTACAACAAAAATTGCGTGATTTTTTAAATGATTAGTTTCAAGTAAATGATATAAAGGAGTGCCAGCTGTGTTACTCGGTTCCTTATCATCACTTTTACCAGCTTCGTTTTGAATAAAATAAGCATATGGAATATGTTTTGCTTTTTTATGTTCTTTTTTTAATAATTCCCAAATTCCCTTGACTTCTTCTTTTTTATCAATTTGATAAAAATAAGCAACAAATTTGGATTTCTTTACTTCCAGTGTATAAGTATTTAATAATTGCATGCTATCACCTAAAAAAATTATAACAAAGATTATAGACGTTTACATTTGAAATCGAAAATTTGGGTAAAATATAGTATACTAAATAAACGGAGGTATCAAAATGTTTAAAGATAAATTAAGCCTTGTTCCTCACTTACCAGGTTCATACCAAATGAAAAATGCAAGTGGAGTAATTATATATGTAGGAAAAGCAAAAGATCTTCATCGCCGTGTATCCTCTTACTTTAATCGCACTCATACAGGTAAAACAGCTAAAATGGTTAGTGAAATAGCAGATTTTACTTACATTGTAGCTGGAAGCGAAACAGAAGCATTTATAATGGAAATTAATTTAATTAAACAATATGATCCCAAATACAATATTTTATTGAAAGATGATAAAAGCTATCCTTATATTGAATATATTTCAAAACCATTTCCTAAATTAAAAGTTTCAAGATACTTAAATATCAAAAAGAAAGATAATAAAAAACTATTTGGTCCATATCCCAATGCCTATGCTGCAAGAAAAATTGTCAATTTATTAAATCGATTATATCCTCTAAAAAAATGTGATGGAAATCCTAAAAAAGTTTGTCTTTACTATCACATTGGAGAATGTTTAGGATATTGTGAAAAAAAGTTAGATCAAGAAAAATTAATTCAAATGGAAAAAGATATTTTAAGTTTTT
Source organism: uncultured Bacilli bacterium (assembly GCA_910587775.1). Lineage (GTDB taxonomy): Bacteria > Bacillota_I > Bacilli_A > RF39 > UBA660 > MGBC162267. Next base: position 15,078 of record CAJUNF010000023.1, read on the forward strand.
TAAATGGAAATGATAAAATTTTAACAGACAAGATAAAAGAGAAAATTAATACATATAGTGAAACTCTAAATTTTGAAATGGCTTTAGAATTAAAAAAAGAATTAGATTACATTAGTGTTGTACTAGACAAACAAAAAGTAGAACTTCATGATTTATTAAATCGAGACATTATAGGATTTTTCTTTGATAAAGGTTATATTAGTACTCAAATATTTTTCTTGCGTAACGGAAAATTAGTAGGAGGAACTACAGATATTTTTCCTGTAATTAGTGAAGCAATTGATGAAATAGAAACCTACATTCTAAATTTTTATTCACGTCATGAAATTCCTAAAGAAATATTAATGAGTCAAGAACTAAATCAAGAAGTAATAGGAACCATATTAAAAACAAAATGCATTTATCCAACAAGAGGGCCAAAGAAAAAATTATTAGATATGGCAGAATTAAATGCTAAAATAAATTTAGAAAATGAATTAGAATTAACTTTAAAAGATGAATACAAAACAGAACAAGCAAACGAAGATTTAAAAGAAATTTTAAAATTACCAGTATTAGATCGCATTGACTTATTTGATAACTCAAATCTTTTTGGTGATTTTTCTGTTAGTGGAATGGTAGTATTTAAAAATGGCCGACCTGCTAAAAATGAATACCGAAAATATAAAATCAGTATTGATAAAAACGATGATTATAATACTATGAAAGAAGTTATTTATAGAAGATATTATAGAGCACTTTTAGAAAAAACTGAACTTCCTGATTTAATTATAGTAGATGGTGGAATTAATCAAATAAATGCCTGTAAAAGTGTATTAGAAGATTTGAATTTGAAAATTAAAGTTTGTGGACTTCGTAAAAACGATAAACATAGAACCAATGATTTATTAGATGGAACAACTTATGAAGAAATCCAAATTTTAAAAGACAGCAATGTATTTCACTATTTAACTAGAATGCAAGATGAAGTACATAGATACACAATAAGTTATCATAGAACAATTAGAAGTAAAGGAAGTATCAGTAGTATACTAGATAATATTGAAGGAATTGGATCTAAGCGAAAAAAAGAATTAATCAAACATTTTGGAAGTGTAACCAAAATGGAAAAATCATCTTTAGAAGAGCTTTCAAAAATAATTCCAATGGAAATAGCCCAAAACTTACAACGTTACCTAAAAGCCAGAAAAGAATCTATTAACAACAAAGAATAATTTCTTCTTCTTTAAAACATCTAGGAAACATAGTATAATAAAAAAGGTGAAAGAATGAAAAGATATTTAACATTAAAAAAGGATTTTAACATAAAATTACAAAGTGAAATAACAAAATATTTAACACCAAAATATATTTATTTACCAATTGAATCAGAAGATGAAATACATTCAAATATTATGGTAAAAAAAGAGGAAAAAATTAGTACAAATTTAATACCTCCTGTTTCTGGAAAAATAGTAGGAATGAAATACTGCTTAACCGAAAAAGGAAAAGTAACAAAATGTTTAACAATTTTAAATGATTACAAAGAAACAATGTTTGAACGCCATTCCATAAGAAAAAAAATGACTAAAGTTTCTTTAGAAGAAATGCTAATTGAATTAAAAGAATTTCACTATAATGACTTAGCAGATAAAATTTTTGAAAAAAAAGAAGCTAAAATTCTTTTATTAAACGGACTAGAAGATGAGCCTTATGTAGCAAATGAAATATTTATTGGAAAAGAATATACAAATATGGTTTTAGAAACTTTGGATGCTTTAAAAGACATCGTGGGAATTAAAACTGTTAAAATAATTATTAAAAATAATGATCGAGAGGGAATCGAAGCTTATACTAACTTTCTTGGAACATACCCAGATATGGAATTAATTTATGTCCCAGATTACTATTTAATAGGGAACAATGATTTCCTAAAAGAATACCTTCATATTAAAGAGAGTAATTTAATTATTAGGCCAAGTGAATTAAGAATTATATATAATACAATCAAACGACGTCGTTATACAACTGAATCTATTTTTACTATTAGTGGAAATGCCATTAAAAATCCACAAATTATTGAAGCTAAAATTGGTTCTCCTTTAAACGAAATTATGGAACAATATATTCATTTAGAAGAAAAAGACTTTCTAATTTATGTAAATGGAATTATGAAAGGATCCAATTTAGAATATGAAAATCTTATTGTTACACCAGAATTAAAATCTCTTTTAATTATGAAAAATATTCCTATAAAAGAAAATGATTGTATTAATTGTGGTAAGTGCTACCAAGTGTGCCCAGTAGGATGTAATCCAAGAGCATATTTAAAAAATCATAAAAAGAGAGAAGTAGAAAGTTGCATTGATTGTAGTTTATGTACTTATATTTGTCCATCTTTTATTAATTTACGAAAGGTTATAAATGGTGATAAAAATGAACAAAACTAGACCATATCTCCATTATGATTTAGAAAATTCTCATTATTTTCATTTAGGAATAGTTTTACTTCCTTTAATTATTTATGGTTGTTATAAAAATGGTTTATTACCTTTACTAAACAATGATATATCAATATTTGAATTTGTAAGACCATTGTTATTTCCTATAATTGGTTTTGGTGTAGGATTATTAGTTGATTATGTTATATGGTGGAATAGCAAAGAAGAAACCATTTTTAATAATACCCCTTATTATGGAGTATTAATTACAATGACACTTCCAATTCATGCAAATATATTTGTAGTAGCCATTTTACTCTTTTTTTCTTTCCTGTTATTAAATAAAATAAAAAAAAGTAAATGGAAACCTAGTTTGTTATTTACAACCAGAATGATATTTTTTCTTATCTTTAGTCTTATAGCACATGTATCATTTAAAAATGCTACAGAACAAACAAATATGGTTCTATATTCCTTATTAGATGTTTTCTTTGGTAGAAATATCGGAGGTATTCATTCTACTAGCATTTTTTGGATGTTGTTTGCATTTTTTATTTTATGGTTTGACTTTTATTATAAAAAAGAAATTCCTCTAATTCTTATTATTACGTTTATTTGTTTCTCATTTTTATTTGAATTTATATTTCCAACAGGTAATTTTTTAAAAGCAATCTTAAATCCTTCTGTTTGGTTTGCTGCTATTTTTTACGCAACAGATTCTACCTCATCACCTTATACTGAATCTGGCAAAATTATTTATGCAGTTTCTATTGGAATATTGTGCTTTTTTATAACTAGATGGTTCTCTGAACAAGAAGGAATCTATATAAGTATTTTTATTATTTCTCTTTTAGTAAATTTTATAGACTCTTTTGCTTATAAATTGGAGAAAAAAAATAAGAAGTTTTGTCGATTCTTAATTTTAAAAAAAGAAAATTTTATCAAACAGGAAGCTAAGAAATTTGAAATTCCTAAATTAAAAAAAGAAAGTTTGTAAAAAAAAGAACTCAGATTTTAGTAAAATGAGTTCTTTTTTTGTTACTTTACAAAAGAATTATTGAAAGTTTATAGTATGCACTGCGATTCGCAAGAAAGGTGAAATATGAAAAAAGGAAAAAAATATTTAGTGTTTGCTTGCTTTATTTTTTTGCTAATGAAAAATATAACAAAAGCACAAAATCAATTCTCATTAGAAAAAGATCCAAATGGTAGTACCTATATGATCATAAAAGGAGAACATAAATGGCAATTATATTTTCATCTTATTCGTGATAATAGTTCAAATGATCTTTTATATTGCTTAGAACCAGGTGTAGCTTTAAGTGAAGAGGCTTATGAAGAGCTAAACGAATGGGAATATGAAAAACTAAATTTAGATGAAACAGATAAAAATTATATTACTAAAGTAGCATACTTTGGATGGAATAATAAAGATCATCAAGATTTAAATTATTATTATGCTGCTCAATTATTGATTTGGGAAAAAATTATTCCTGAAGATTGGAAAATATTTTTTACAGATCGATTAGGAGGGTATGCTATTACACCGTTTGAAAAAGAAAAGGAAGAAATTTTAGAATTAATACGAAATGACGAAAAAATACCTTCCTTTGCCAATCAAACTTATGAATATTTAAAAAGCTTGCCTCAAGTATTAATTGATCATGAATCATCACTAAAATCTTACAAAATGGTTCCAAATGATTCAGTGAAGTTAACAATAAACGAAAATAAAATTCACATAGAGAAAGTGTTTGAAAAAGAAGCAACTTTAACTTTTCAAAAAGAATATGAAGGAGAACCTCTGAAATTTTATTATAGAAGTGATGGGCAAAATGTTTTAAAAAGAGGGTCTCTCCTCCCAAAATCATTTCAAATCCATTTAAAACCTTATGAAACAGAATTTGAAATCTTGAAAATAGATGAAGAGAAAAAAGGTATTTCAGATGTAGTGTTTGAATTAAGTCAAAAAAAGGATGGAGAAAAAATATTTTTAAAAAATCTTACTACAGATGAAAATGGAAAAATAAAAATTTCTAATTTGGAATTAGGAGATTATTGCATTCGGGAGATAAGTGCACCAAAAGAGTATGATATTAATCCAAAAGAACAATGCTTTTCTTTAACAAAAGAAGAAAAAAAGAAAAGTCTCACCATTACAAATTATTGGAAAAAAACAAAACTAATTTTATTAAAAATTGATGCAGACACAAAGGAAACTTTAAAAAAGGTACATTTTCAAGTTAAAAAACAAGACCAAATTCTATTTGATGGGTTTACAAACGAGCAAGGAATAATCGTACTTGAGAATTTAACAAAAGGAACTTATGAAATATTAGAAATAGAAACAATTGATGGCTACAAATTAGAAAAAGAAGCAAAAATCATTGTAATAGATGGTACAGAAGAGGAAATAAAAATTACGATAAAAAATCATAAATTAACAAACGTACCAAATACCAAAGAACAAGCAAGTTATAATATTAATCCGATATTTTATGAAGAAAGGAAAAAGAAAAAATGAAAAAAATAATGTTTTTAATAATCGCTTTTATTTTGTTAATTTCTAATGCGAAAGCAGAAAATCTAAATTTTAGAACAAATATATTAGCATTTAATACATACATAATGGAAGATAAAACAAATGTTTTTGCTATTTTAACAAATAACATAAATGAAAAAATCCTATTTACTTTGCATCCTAATAATAACCCAACTTATACTACTAACTATCAAAAAGAAAAATACAACTTAGACGAATTAGAGGATTCATTAAAAGAAAAAATAAAAGCTTCGATATATGAAACAGAAACTGCTGAGAATTTTGAAACACAAATGTATTTTTATATTCATACCCAAATGTTAATATGGAAGTCTTTTCATCCATCACTAAATCTTCAAATGGGGCCAGAGATGAAAGAATATGCTGGAACTTTAGAAAAATACAAAGTGGAATTAGAAAAAAGAGTAAATTTTATTCCAGAATGGATAAAAGACTATGAAATGGAAGATTTGCTAAATATACCTAAAGAAGAAGGCTATAATCTAACAAGTAAAGACTGCAAAATAGAATCTACAAACGATCAATATATTATTTCAGAATGTAAAAAAGATGCTCAAATAATTGTACAGGAAACAAAAGAAGAGTCTTTGATAATTTATGAAAATGCTGATGAAAAATATATAGAAGGAATAAGTCCACGAAGTTGGGTTTTAAATATTACAAGAAAAGAAAATATAAAAGAAGAAAATATAGAAGAAAATAATGTTCCAAATGAGGAAGAACAAGAAAGAGAAGAAAATAAAGATGAAACAATAGACCAAAAAAATGAAAGTTATACAATTACAAATGTTCCAAATACAAAAGAAACGAATCAGGTAATGATATGGCTAACATTAATAATCGTATTAAATTTGTATCTTACAAGAAAGTAATTTCGGTATTTCTAATCTTTTTGTGTATTTTAGTTATGATTAATCATCATGATACAGTCCTAACAACATCAACAAAAAATATTATAATGGATCAATACATGGAAAAACAAATTACACTATATGGTATTTTAGAAATTCCAAATATTAAAGTAAAACAACCTATCTATCCTAAAAATGCCAAAGAAAATAATGTAGATAAAAATATTATGCTACTAGAAGAAACAGATAAATTTATTGCTCTAGCAGCACATTCTGGAAATGGCATACATGCTTATTTTCGAGATTTAAACAAAATTTCTTTAAACGATAAAATTTTGCTATTTAAAGAAAATAAAACATATGAATATGTTTTGGATAAAAAAGAAGAGGTAATAAAAAATGGAACAGTTGAAATTGAAATCTTTGAAACAAACTACTTGATTCTTATTACTTGTAGTAAAACAAAAGATAATATTCAAGAGGTTTATTATGCAAAATTATCAAAAATATACTAAAAAAGTGCAAAAAAAATTAAAAATTTGCACTTTTTTTGATGAAAAAAAAGGAAATTAGTTAGAAACCATTAATAAATAATAGTGTAGGGAGGATGATTATGTTTCATATCGATGATGCGGAAATTAATCACATCCGTGAAAATGCAGATATCGTCGAGATAGTTAGTAGTTATATTCCTCTAACACAAAAAGGAAAAAACTTTTTCGGAGTATGTCCTTTTCATAATGACCATGCCCCAAGTATGAGTGTTTCTAGTGAAAAAGGAATATTTAAATGCTTTTCTTGTGGAGCAACAGGAAATGTATTCAAATTTGTAAGTGATTTTGAAAATATTTCTTTTGTAGAAGCAGTTCAAAAAATTGCTGAAAAAGTTGGAATTACATTAAAAAGCCAAATCGTAACAAAAAAAGCCAAAAAGAATTCTTTAGAATATCAAATTATGGATTTCAGTTCTTTATTTTTTCAAAACAATTTAATGACTGAAAAAGGACTAACAGCACTAAATTATCTTAAAAGTAGAGCTCTAGATGAAGATACAATAAAAGAGTTTCAAATTGGGTTATCCTTTTCTTCAAATAGTTTATATGAATTGTTAAAAACAAAAAAATACGAAAATAAAACATTAGTAAATTTAGGATTAATAAATCAAAACGGTTTAAACTTTCATGATATTTTTGTTCATCGAATTATGTTTCCAATACACAATATAAATGGAGAAACGGTTGGATTTACAGGGCGCATTTATCAAAAAGATAGTACACCTCCAAAATATTTAAATTCTAAAGAAAGCTATATATTTAAAAAAGGAAATATTTTATTTAATTTTCATCGAGCAAAAGATGCAATAAGAATTGCCAAAAAAGTAATTTTAGTAGAAGGTAATATGGATGCTATTCGCATGTATTCGGTTGGAATTAAAAACACGATTGCTCTAATGGGAACAAGCTTAACATCTTATCAAATTCAAGAATTAAAAAAGCTTCGTGTTCCAATTGTTTTAATGTTTGATAATGATAGCGCTGGAAATATCGCTACTTACCAAAATGGAAATCTTTTAGAAAAAGAAGGAATGAATGTTTCAGTAGTACGTTTAAGTGGTGAAAAAGATCCAGACGATTATATTATTAAAAATGGTGTGGAGAAAATTCAAAACAATATCAAAAATGCCATTTCCTTTTTAGAATTTAAACTCTCTTATTTAAAACAAAATAAAAATCTTCAAGATAGTGAAGACTTAGCAAATTACATTAAAGAAGTTTTAGAAAATATGAAAGATACTACTGATCCAATTTTAAAAGAAATTACACTAAAAAAACTTAGTGAAGATTATGGCGTATCTTTAGTTACACTAAAAGAAGAGCTAGAGAAAATTAGAAAAAATGAACAAATAGAAGTTAAAATTACTCCGAAAGAAGAAAGTCAAAATAAAAATGCCAAAAGCGCTGATAGTATCCATCATATTTTATATTTTATGATGAATGATCCAAAATACATTTTGATGTATAAAAGTAAACTTGGTTATTTTAAAGATGCTAATTACCGCGGGCTGGCAAATGAAATATTAGCTTATTACGAAATTCATAAAACAATTAACTTAGCAGATTTTCTAACATATGCAGAAAGTAGTAAATTAAAAGAAGAAATTTATAAAATCACAACAAGTATAAAAGACGAGAATATAAATGAACAAATAATGGAAGAATATATCGTAGCAGTAAGAAAAAAAATGAAAGAACAAGAAATCAAAGAATTAAAAGAACAACAAAAACAGGAATTAGATGAAAACAGAAAACTAAATATAGCAATGCGTATTCAAGCATTAAAGAAAGAAGTGTAGAGAATGAAGAAAAAAAATAGTACAGTTGTAAAAAATTTAATGGAATTAAAAAAAGAACAAGGATATATCACAATAAGTGATATAAAAGAACAACAGAGTATTTTAGAACTAAATGAAGATGATGTAAAAGAAGTTTTAGATAGCTTACAAAAAAGTAATATAGAAATATTAGAACAAGCACCAAAGAAAAAAGTAAGTAAATTAGTAGAAGTAAAAACTTTTGAAGAACGAAAAGAAGAACTATTAAAAAAAGGAAAAGAAAAAGGATCAATTACGTTTGAAGAACTAGCAGCTACATTAAAAGGATTAGATGTTGATAATGATTCACTAGATGAATTATATAATGCTTTAATGGAAAATAATATTGAAGTAGTATCAGAAGATGATGAATCAAAACAAGGTGCTGAACCAATCATATTAAATGATACAGAAATAACAAAAGATGTAAATATAAATGATCCAGTAAGAATGTATTTAAAAGAAATTGGTCGTATTCCACTATTAAGTGCTGAAGAAGAATTAGCACTTTCTGTAAGTGTAGCAAATGGTGGAGAAGATGCCAAAAATCGCCTTGCTGAATCAAATCTACGTTTAGTAGTAAGTATTGCAAAACGTTATGTTGGAAGAGGATTGTTATTTCTAGACTTAATTCAAGAAGGTAATATTGGTCTTATGAAAGCAGTAGACAAATTTGATTACGATAAAGGATTTAAATTTTCAACTTATGCAACTTGGTGGATTCGTCAAGCTATTACAAGAGCATTAGCAGATCAAGCAAGAACAATACGTGTTCCAGTTCACATGGTAGAAACAATTAATAAAATGGCTCGAATTCAAAGACAATTAACACTTGAATTAAATAGAGAACCTTCAGAAGAAGAGATTGCTAAAAAAATGGGAATTACGGTTGAAAAAGTACGTGAAGTAATTAAGATAAGTCAAGATCCAGTTTCGCTTGAGACTCCAATTGGAGAAGAAGATGACTCTCATTTAGGAGATTTTGTAAAAGATATTAACGCAATGACTCCTGAAGAATATGCAACCAATGAAATTTTAAAAGAAGAAATTAAATCTGTGCTAGAAACATTACAAGAAAGAGAACAAGAAGTATTAGAATTAAGATTTGGATTAATTGATGGTACTAGTCATACTCTAGAAGAAGTTGGAAAGAAATTTAATGTTACGAGAGAACGTATTCGTCAAATTGAAGCAAAAGCACTACGAAAATTACGTCATCCATCAAGAGCAAAGAAACTAAAAGACTTTTTAACTGACTAATGAAACAAAAAAGATTAGAGGCGATTTGTTCTTTTTTAACAAATAAAGATCACCTAATTGACATCGGATGTGATCACGGTTATGTCTGCATTAAAATGGCTAAAGAAAATGCCCCTAAAATTATAGCTGCAGATATTCATGAAAAAGCATTAGAGTCAGCTAAAAAAAATATAAAAAAAGCAGGATTCCAAAAAAAGATCACATGTAT
>CAJUNF010000024.1 GCA_910587775.1 uncultured Bacilli bacterium
ATTATAAAAGAGAAATGAATAGTCATATGATGAAGAATACAGAGTGGGGATCTGTTGCTTATTTACAACATAGTAAATATGGAAGTATGAGTAGTGTAAGATTTAACAATAATAGCTCATATGTAACCGGATATGCATCTACAAAAGAACCAACATGTGGATATACATATGATAATAGAGATTGTAATAAATATGGAACAGATACAAGTATTACTCGAGCCTATAATACTTTAATTGGATATTTAGCTTCAACAACTGGAAATATAAGTGGCATTTATGATATGACAGGTGGTTCTTATGAATATGTCATGGGTATTGTGTTAGATCAAAATGGTATTCCATTAAGTGGACGTCATTCTATTTCTAATTCTGGTTTTAATGGTAGTTTTGGATGTCCAACGTGTGGAGGTAATACTTCTGGTTTAACTTCTTTGACAACTGGGAAACCTTTTCCAAATGATACTAGGTATTTTGATGTTTATGCTTATGCAGAAGTTAGTAATAGGTATGATAGAAGAATACTTGGAGATGCAACAGGAGAGATGGGACCTTTTGCAACAGCTACTTATGGCTCACAACAAAGACAGATTGGATCATGGTATGCTGACGATGCTTTATTTTCTTATTCTGGCGATCCTTGGTTTGTACGTGGTGGAATGTGGTCGATTGGCCTCGTTTCTGGAATATTTTCTTTTCGTGGGGATTATGGTCAGATAAATGTCAATAACAGTTTTCGAATTGTTTTATCTTATTAAAAGGTTTCTTTTTTCTTAAAATATTAAAGATGGAGATATAATTGTTTTGTAAAGGATGAGAATAAATACCAACTAATAGGGAATGAATATGTTAGAGAAATATTAGATTTTAGAGAAAATCGTATTATAGAGGTAGAAGTTACCGTGACTGTGGTGATTTTGGATGTACAGTTTGTGATAATGAGACATCTGAATTAACGCTTTTGCTAACTGGAAAATCATTTCTAATTGATACATATCATTATTCCAAAGCTAGTGAAGGGTATGATAGAAGAATTTTAGGAGATGTAACAGGAGATGGATACATTTGCTATAGTTACTTTTAAATCTAACCAAAGACAAATTGGATTATGGTATTATGATGAGATTTGGTTTATTTGTGGTTACGATTTCTATGTAGGTTCAAGTGTTGGAGTATTTAGTGTTGAACTAATTATTTAATTTTATAAGCATAAAAAAGAATTAGATGTGTTCTAATTCTTTTTCTAAATATTTTAAATCAGTTTTTCCTAATAAGTAATCTATGGAAACATGGAATAATTGTGATAATTGATAAAGAATAATAAGCGGAGGAATTCTATTTCCTCTTTCATAGTCACTAATTGCTGAGTGAGAGGTATTAAGTGTTTCGGCAAGTTTTATTTGTGTGTAATGATTTTCTTTTCTTACTTCTCTTATTCTTTGTACTGTCAAATCTTTATTTAATTCCATTTTTAAATTTTTATAAGTTCTTATTGAAGATAAATTGGTTATATAATCTAAGCTAACTTTGTAAAAATCTGCAAGGATTAATAAATGTTTTAGTGGAAATAAATCTCTACCTCTTTCCCATCCAGCATAGGTAGAATGATCTACTCCAAGTATATTACCAACTTCTTTTTGAGTTAATTCTTGTTCTTCTCTTAAATAACGAACTTTTTCAAAGCATATCATGAGAATCACCGAGGCTATTCTCTCATTTAAAATGGGAAAAATTGGAAAACTGGGGTAAATACGACATTTTTGCGAATGAATTAATTAAAAATAATGGTAAAAAATATTATTAGTGTTTTTTACACTTTATATCTAATAAGTCAGAAAAATAATAATTAGTTGTGATATAATCATAATTATGATAGGGATGATATCATGTTTGGTAGAATATTATATGTTAGTGATAATCTTGCTTATATTGAAAATAAGATTCCAGAAGATGTAGGTAGTGATTTATTAAATTTACATTTGATTTTTGAAAATGGAGATCAGAAAATTTTGGGTGAGATTACTGAAGTTCGTGAAGATCAAATTCGAGTAAAATTTTTAGGTGAATTTGTTCAAGGGAGATATTCTAATGGAATTCTTCGTAAAGCAAGTTTAAAGTCCAATATCCGTACTATAAAAACAGAGGAATTACTTGAGTTAGTTGGTCAACAATCTAAAAAAAATTTTGTGCTTGGAAGTAGTGCTACATATAAAGGACATATGGTTTGTCCTAGTATTAATGCTCTTTTAGCTAGTCATATGTGTATTTTTGGAAATACTGGTAGTGGAAAGTCTTGCGGTGTTGCGAGAATTGTTCAAAATCTTTTAAATAATCAGTATTCTCTTGCATACAATGCAAATTTAATATTTTTTGATTCTTTTGGAGAATATAAAAATGCTTTTAAAAGCATATCTAATATAAATTCTTATTATAGTTATAAGTTTGTAACTTCTAAAGTAAAAGAGAATAATGACATACTTATCAATATTCCAATGAATCTTTTAAAGAGTGATGATATTGCTGTATTGTTACAAGCTGATAAGCATTCTCAGATTACTATTATTGAACGTGCTATGAAATATGCTCGAATTTTCTCCGTAGATACGCCAGAATCTTTAGAGTATCGTAATCATATTATTGCAAATGCATTAATTACCATTTTGTATAGTAGTGAATCAACTGATAAGAAAAAAGATGATATTTTTTCGGTTATCAACACTTGTCATACAAAAGAGTTTAGTATGGATACAGAAATATCAGGAATAGGTTATACAAGAAAGTTTGCTGAATGTTTTCAAATTGATTCAAAAGGTAAATTTGGTGAAGAAGTATTAATTACAGAATATATTTTAAAGTTTATTAAAGAAAATTTAGATGATTATAAAGATCCAGAAGATGTTAGTTATACTCTTACTGATTTTTCAAAGGCTTTAGATTTTACTTTGATTAGTGAAGGTTTTCAACAAAATAAAAACTTGTGGGATGATGCACAGTTATTAAAGGTGCGTTTGTACGCTATTTTGCATGGTCCAGTTGGAAAATTATTTACTGGTGAACGATTTGTGGCTCCTGGTCAATTTATTACTGAGCTAGTAAGTAATAATAGTAAAAAAGCTCAAATTATTAATATTAATTTAGAAGGTCTTGATGATGCTGTGTCTAAGGCTATTGTTAAAATATATACGCGTATTATATTTGATTTTTCAAAAGATAATGCTAATCGTGCTACTATTCCATTTCATATGTTTTTAGAAGAAGCACACCGTTATATACAAAAAGATAATGATGTATTTTTACTTGGTTATAATATTTTTGAGCGTATAGCAAAAGAGGGAAGAAAATATGGGGTTCTTCTTGGAATCATATCACAAAGACCTATGGAAATTAGTGATACTGTTGTATCACAATGTTCTAACTTTTTAATTTTTAAAATGACTCATCCAATGGATATTAAATATATTGAAGAGATGTTACCAAATATTAGTCAAGATGTTATAGAAAAAATGAAAATACTACAACCTGGAACTTGTGTAGCTTTTGGTAGTGCGTTTAAAATACCAATGATTATTAAACTAGATATGCCAAATCCTGCACCATATTCATCAAGTTGTGATGTATCTAGTTATTGGGATTCTAAGACGGATATTCAAGAAGGTATTTCAAAAGAAATGATGGGAAGTGCTTATGCGGCATCTAATACTAGTGTTGAAGCTTCTATTATTGATAAAGTTACATCTTTTCCAGATGAATCTATAATTAAAACGGAGGAAGTAGAGCAACAACCAAGATTTATATCTCCTGATATTGAGACATTATAGTGATTAGAAAATTTATTTCTAATCTTTTATTTTGTAAAAAATGTGATATTTTTTTGTATTTTCTTGTAAAAAGTGTGATAAAAGTGGTAAAAAAGTGTCAAAAAGTGTGATATATTATGTCGAAAAGTATTTTAATTTATTTTTTAAAGATATAATTAGTTTAGAGGAGTGATTAAATGAAACGTTTTATTACTGAAAAACTTATTAAATGGAAAAATGATTATGATAGAAAGCCTTTAATTTTAAAAGGTGCTAGACAAGTTGGAAAGACCTATATTTTGAAACAGTTTGGAAAAGATTTTTATAAGGAAGTAGCTTATTTCAATTTTGATCAGATCAAGAGCTTCAAGGATTGTTTCTTCACTCCAAAGATCCAAAACGTATTTTAGAACAACTATCTTTAGTTTATGGGAAAAAGATTTTACCAAATGATACTTTGATCTTTTTTGATGAAATACAAGAATGTCCAGATGCTTTAAATTCTTTGAAGTATTTTTATGAAGAAGCAAAAGAGTATCATATTGTATGTGCAGGGTCGCTTTTAGGAATTCGACTTTCAGAAACTTCATTTCCTGTAGGTAAAGTAGATTTTTTGAATTTGTATCCAATGACTTTTAGTGAGTTTTTAATAGCAGATGATTGTGAAAACTTAGTTCGTTATATGAAATCTATTTCTGAAGTGAGGGAGTTAGATTCTATATTTGCTAAAAAACTTGAAGAAAAGTTAAAAATATATTTTATTGTTGGTGGAATGCCGGAAGTAGTTTATAGTTGGGTCAATTCGAAAGATATTGAAAAAGTGAATTATATTCAAGATAATATTTTGCAATCTTATGAGCATGACTTTTCTAAACATGTTTCAAATGCTGAAGCAAATAAAATATCATTAATATGGAATGGAATACCTTCTCAGCTTGCTAAGGAAAATAAAAAGTTTATTTATCAGGTTATTAAAAATGGTGCAAGAGCTAGGGAATATGAAGGTGCATTAAATTGGTTAAATGATGCTAATTTAATTTATAAGGTAGTGAATATTACTAAACCTTTTTTACCTATAAAATCTTATTGTGATTTATCTTCATTTAAAATTTATATGATGGATGTTGGTTTACTTAGAAGAATGTCTCGATTAGATAGTAGTATTATTTTAAAAGGTAATGATTTGTTTGAAGAATTTAAGGGATCATTTTCTGAGAATTACGTTTTTAATATGTTAAAAAGTAGTTATGGTGAAGATATCTATTATCATACCTTTGATGGTTATGAACTAGATTTTATTTTGCAATTTAAGAACAATATTATTCCTATTGAGGTAAAATCTAATCGAGGTCGTAATCATGTTAGCTTAACAAAATATCAAAAAAAATATAATAGTCCTTTGCTTTTACGTATATCCATGCAAAATTTAAAATGTGGAGGAGATATTATAAACATTCCATTATATTTTATAGAGTATATCGATCAAGTCTTATTTCCATAAGAAGGTCTTAGGTGCAGTTTTTATAAATGCATCTTTTTTATATTATAATTTTATTTTTTGTTTTTTCGTGTTATACTGATTATAAAAATAGGGGAGTAGAAAAGGTGTGATTTTTATGAATTCATCTGAGTCGTGGAAGTGCCCTTTTTGTGGGGCTAATGTTAATCCTGGAGATCAAGTTTGTATGCACTGTGGAGGAGCCATACATAATACAAATGTAACGATTTCAGATTTGAGAAGTCATGAAAATAGTGGCTTGAATCAGAAAAAGAAAAATAAGTGGTTTTTAGTATTTACTATTTTTTCTGTTTTTGTATGCATTTTGGTTATTTTTTCTATTGTTTGGTTTGGTATTTTGAAGAGGTAACATTATGAATGGAAAAATATATGTGATTGTCTCTGTACCACTTATTGAGCAAGAATTTGATATGTATATTCCTTCTTCTAAGAAAATAGGTTCAATTAAGCAACTTATTATTCAAATAGTAGAAGAACGAAGTGATTTTAATTTTGTAGATGATGGGTGTAAGCATTTATATGATAAAATAACTGGAGATATGATGGATGATAATGAATTTGTTAAGTTTAGCAAAATAAAAAATGGTTCAAGATTAATTTTATATTAGAATGAGGAATTTGTATGCAAGTAACTGTAATTCGAAAAAATGAATTAAATATTTTTACTTTGCCAAAAGAGATTAATGGTAATTTTTGGATTACTGATTATGAAAATGGGCGAAAAATTAATTTAGTTAATATTGAAGCTACAAAAGAAGGTTGGCAACTGATTAGTAATCAAGATGCTTTTGTAGTTGATGCAAAAAATATTATGGTACCTTATGTAATATTACAAGATTATTCTTTTTATCTTTTAAATAATAATTATAAAAATGAAAAATATTATATTTATTGTTCTCCAGTATATGATACGACATATAAGGAACTGGGTATTTCTACAAAACCTATTTTGGTAGGATCTACAAATGATGCAGATATTAGTTATGGATTAAATGGAGTTCCAAAAAAATCTTTTTCTATCCAAAAAGTAAATCAAGGGTTTTCGTTATCTATTATGGATGCTAATTCAGCAGTATATGTAAATCATAAAAGAGTTTTACAATCTAAGTTAGTGTCTTATGGGGATATTATTTTTACTTTTGGCTTAAAAATTATTCCAATGAGGAGAGATGGCATTGATTATTTGCTTGTGAATAATCCAGGTGGAATGTTAAATTTTAATGCTTCTTTTGTAAATGTCTTACCTCAGAAATGTGATTTTGTTGAGGATAATATGGTTTTAAATGAAGATATTGGACATACAGAGGATTCTTTTTATCGAACTCCACATTTTTATAAAATGATAGATAAATTTGTTGTTCAGATCGATTCTCCTCCTGCTGGTAAAACAGAAGAAGGAATGCCAGTTTTATTAACGCTTGGACCAATGCTTACTATGTCTATGACCTCAATTATTACACTTTTAAATACTTTTAATGCAATTGGAAAAGGTCAAGCAACTATAGAGTCTTCTTTAGCATCTTTAGTCATGGGATCTGCCATGCTTGCTACTTGTTTATTATGGCCCTTGATTACAAAAGCTTATCAGAAACATGCAGATAAAAAGTTTGAAAAAAAAAGACAGAAAGCTTATCGGAAGTATATTGATAAAAAAGAAGCTCTTATTAATACAGAGTTAGCAATTCAGAAAAATACTTTATTGGATAATTATTTTTCTATTTCTAAGTGTCAAGAAATTATAAGAGGACATAATATTCAACTTTGGCAAAGAAGAATTACAGATGGAGATTTTTTAACATTGCCAGTAGGTTTTGGTAATGTTCCAATGCTTATGGAAATTAGTTATCCAGAAGAACATTTTTCTTTAACAGAAGATAATCTTCTTGATATGGTACATGAACTTGGTAGAAAAGAACGTATTTTAACTGATGTACCAATTGTTTATTCTTTTTATGATAATGTTGCAACAGGTGTAGTAGGAGATCGTGTAATTACAAAAGCTTTTATAGATCGTGTTATGTTACAAGTTATGGCGAATTATAGTTATGATGAAGTAAAAGTTGTTACTTTTACTTCTAAGGATAATGAAACTTCATGGGATTATATAAAGACAATTCCACATAGCTGGAGTAATGATAAAACGATAAGATATTTTGGTTCTTCAAATGATGATTACCGAGAAATGATCTATAATTTAGAAAAAGTATTTCAACAACGTAAAGAACAAGATAATGATTTTAGAAGAATGCCACATTATATTATTATTACAGATGCGATTAAATCGATTGATTCTTATGATTTTATTAAGAATGTTATGACTAGTTCTAAAAATTTAGGATTTAGTATTATTATGTTAGTAGATCGTATTTCTGCACTACCAAATGAATGTAAAAGTTTTATGGAAGTAAGTGCTCAAGAATGTAATATTTTTCAAAGAGTATTAAATTCTTATGTACAAAAGTTTTATGTCGATCCTTCTCCAATTGATGAAATTTATCGTTGTGCTATAGAACTTGCTAATATTCCTCTTGATATAAAGAGTGAAGTGGAGTCTAGTTTACCTAATACTTATCAATTTTTAGAAATGTATCAAGTTGGAAAAGTAGCACAATTAAACTCTTTAGAGAGATGGAAAAAGAGTAATCCTGTTTTGTCATTACAAGCCCCTATTGGTATTGGAAAAAGTGGGGAAATTATTAATTTAGATTTACATGAAAAGTATCATGGACCTCATGGATTGGTAGCTGGTACAACAGGTTCTGGTAAATCAGAGTTTATTATTACGTTTATTTTATCGTTAGCTGTGAATTACCATCCTTATGAAGTTCAAGTAATTTTAATTGATTATAAAGGTGGAAGTTTGGCAGGAGCATTTTTAACAGATCAGTATCGTTTGCCTCATTTAGCTGGAACTATTACAAACCTTGATGGTAATGAGTTAAATCGGTCTCTTGCATCGATTGAAAGTGAAGTAAAAAGAAGACAAAGAATGTTTAATGAGGCAAAGTCAGTTGCAAATGAGAGTACTATAGATATTTATAAATATCAAAAGTTATGGCGAGAAGGTAAACTTCAAAATATGGAGCCTATTTCACATTTGTTTATTATTAGTGATGAGTTTGCAGAGTTAAAAGAACAACAACCTGAATTTATGGATAAATTAATAAGTGTTGCACGTGTGGGGCGTTCTTTAGGAGTGCATTTAATTTTGGCAACCCAAAAACCAGGTGGAGTAGTAGATTCTCAAATATGGTCGAATACAAGATTCCGTGTATGTTTAAAAGTGCAAGACACAGGAGATTCTCAAGAAGTATTAAAAAAACCAGATGCAGCATTTTTGAAAAGAACAGGAAGATTTTATTTACAAGTTGGATATGATGAAGTTTATACACTTGGACAATCAGCATGGGCTGGAGGACAGTATTATCCAAATACAACATTTAAGCGTGAAGTAGATTCTTCTGTTAATACAATTAATAACATTGCATATATTACAACAACAAAAGAAAATACTGTAAAAGAAGTAGTTGAATCACTTGGAGAGGAACTTCCAAATGTTGTTCAGTATTTAAGTGATATTGCTCATCAAGAAAATATAAATGTTCGTAGGTTATGGCTTGATAAAATTCCAGCTCGAATTTATATTGATTCGTTAAAAAATAAATATCATTTTGAACGTACTTTATTTGAACTTAATCCAGTTATCGGAGAGTATGATGATCCATCTAGTCAAAATCAATTTTTACTAAATGTACCATTTACAAAATCTGGTAATGTTGCTGTGTATGGGATTGCAGGATCTGGTAAAGAAAATTTTATTACGTCTTTAATTTATTCTTGTATGACTACTTATGCACCAGAAGAAGTTAATTTTTATGTGTTAGATTTTGGAGCAGAAACTTTAAGAATGTTTAAGGATTCTCCTTATGTTGGTGATATTTTATTTGTTAATGATGAAGAAAAGCTTAAAAATTTGTTTAAAATGTTATTTCAAGAAATGGATACTAGAAAAGAAAAATTTTCTAATTATGGAGGAACATATCAATCTTATATTAAAGCAACGAAAGATCCTATTCCAAATATTGTAATTGCAATTAATAACTTTGAAGTTATGAGTGAAATTTATGATGATTATGTTGATATGATTACACAACTTACAAGAGAAGGATTTAAATATGGTATTTTCTTCTTAGTTACAGCAACTAGTGAAAATGCACTTCGTTTTCGACTACGTCAAAATTTCTCAGTTGTGTATGCTCTTTTACAAAATAATGAAACAGATTTCTCTAATATTTTGGGAAATTGTCGTGGAAAGAGTCCTGCTAAATTTAAAGGTCGTGGATTATTCCGTAGAGATAATATTTATGAATTTCAAACGGCTTTTATTGTGAAAGATGATTCATCATTAAGTGAGTATATTACAAATTTATGTAAAACTACTTTAGAAAAGGTAGAATATAGGACTCCTAAAGTACCAGTATTACCTAGAGTGGTTGATTATGAATATGTTAAAGATGAAGTTGGTTCTATCACAAATCTTGTAGTTGGTGTCAATAAAGATCAATTAAATATCGAAAAGTTTCCTTTCTTTAAGACAGTACATAATTTTATTTGTGCTTATGAAACAGAAGATACTTATCATTTTGTAAATGCTTTAGCAAATGAAATTCATGATACAGAATGTGATTTCTTGTTCTTAAATTCAACGGAAATAGACTTTTCTAATGAAGCATATCATGACAAAGTTTATACAACTGGTTTTGAGAATGTTATCGATAAGATTTCAGTTTATACGGATAAAGTATTTAAAATGTATGAAGAGTCAGGGTTTAATAATGAAGTATTAAAGAAACAGAAGAATATGGTTTGTATTTTCTTTGGAGCACAAACTATATTAAGTAAATTTAGTCCAGATACATTTAAGAAGATCGCAACGATTGTAAAACAAGTAAAACAAATGGGACTTCTTTCGTTTATATTTGTTGATAACGCTGATGCTTTCCGAGCTTATAGTTACGAAGAGTGGTTTAAACCAGGAACTGACTTATCTCGTGGTATTTGGGTTGGAAATGGAATAAGTGATCAGACGTTCTTTAAAGTTTCTAAAATTACCCGAGAGGATCGTGTTGAAATTACACCAGAGTATGGATTTATTATTAATAATGGAAAACTTACACGAATTAAATTTTTATCTAATTATAAGAAATGAATGTAAAAAGTCATTTCTTTTTTTCGGTGTTAAATAGTTTTACTTTACATTTTTTGACAATTTAATTTGACTTCATAAGAATGAATGTATTATACTTTGGGTATAGTATGAAAAGTAACATAAGGAGGAATAAAATATGGCTTTTAAAGACTATTGGACAGAAAATGGTTATGACACTAGTTCATATCAAGGAATGCGACCTGGCTACGAAGAGAGTGATGGTCCAGCCTATAGTAACGCAGTAGCTTACATTAAAATTGATAATTTGGAAGAGGCAGCTTCTCGTATTAAGGAGCTTGGACAAGTTGCTTGTACAGGATTACAAATTCTTCTTAATTTTGATAAGGTGATTGAAGGATTAAAAGAAGCATGGCAAGGAAGTGACGCAGTTGTTCACATTAATCGCTTAATTGAGGTAAAATCTCATTGTGCAATGATAGCTTCTACTGCTAATGAAATTGCATCCTCAGCATGGCAAGAGATGCAAATAATGAATCACAAACAAGTTGCAAATGGTGGAAAAGACGCTAATTTAGGAGCTATCTCTACAGCAAGTTTTGGAGAACATTTGAAAAAAAATGGTGAAGCTGTGGATAGTGGAAATGTGTTTGTTGATACAGAGCGTGCACGTGATTTTCATCAAACTTTGGTTACAACAAAAGGAATGTTTGACGATTTTTCTCAAAAATACATGAATCAAAATGGTTATGTTATGGAAATTTGGCAATCAGGTGGTGCACGTGAGTGGATCGAATCTAATGTAGAAAATTTTAGAAGTAGAATGAACGAATTTAGTCAAACTATTGAAGATGTTGCTAATGCATTAAATCAAGCAATTGTTAACTGGGAAACAAACTAAGCGTAGTAGGAAACTTAATTAAAAAAATTTCGATATTGAAAATTGAACCACATCAGAAGGTGTGGTTTTTTATAAAATAATTTATATAAAATCGAGTTTTATTTGTCAAAAAATAATTTTTTAAAATTATAATAATTTTAGGTAATTACATAAATTATTTTATATAACATTCAGGAAAAAATTGTAGTTTATAACTCTAAAAGTTCACTTACTTTTTCCTTTTTTTATTTAAACTAATATGAGTAAAACTATCTATTTCGTTAGGATAACTTGATATATCAAATTCTTTATATTGATACTCCATTCGTTGTAATAATAGAATATAGTGATCAAGAATTCTTTCTAAAATTTGATCACTTTTTTTTACTGTTTTAGCCCCATAATAATTTCTATATCTAGAAAATAAATAATCAGGAACTAAAATATCTTGTATTCCCTCTTTGCTAAGAAGATCAATAAATAGTTTAAAGACTAGTACAAAGCTTGGTTCAACATTACGATATTTTTTGATTCCACTATTAATAGAATTAACTACACTTTTATATTCTTCCTTTTTATTATCTCTTTTAACTGTTCTTTCAAATTGGATAGCAAAAATATGACATCTATTATGATCATCAATTGCGTATCTAATGAGTGGTAAATCATAACTTTGTCCATTCATTTCGATTTTAAATTTTAATACATAAGGACTTTCAAAACCTAGATTTGATATATCTCTTTTACAATAGATGCAATAATCTTTATTAGATATTAATAAGGATAGAAGGTTATATTCTTTTAGATGTTGATCTTTAAAAAAACTAATTCTCTTTTTTACATACTCATTTAAATCGGTAGCATCAGAATTAGTCATGTTATAAAATAAGTGATTAAGAAAATAATTATAATCATGTTTTAACTGTAACTTATCAGTTTGTTGATAAAATTCGCTAGCAACTTTTAAATATTCTTTGGTTATTTTTTCTAATTCATCTAATCTTTTTATAATAATTGTAGGTTTATAGTATTCATCCTCTTTTCTTGGTATTATAAAACCACTATTTCCTTCTGTAATATATCTATATTCTCCTTTTGCATTCATTTGACTAAAAAAATGTGATAAATTAATTTCCTTCATAATAATTTTCCCCCCACCAAAATTGAAATCTCAAGTGCCAATGTACTATTAGTTTAACAAATATCAAATAATAGTCAATTTATTCCTTTCTTGGATATTATCTTCTTTTTTGGTGTTATACTTGTTATATGATAGGAGGAGTTTTAAATGTCGTTTTCAGTTTATGAAAGAGAAAATGGAAGATATTTTGAAGGAGTGCAACTTGGACATGATCAAAGTGAAGGTCCAGCGTATAGTAATGCTGTAGCTATTGTTAAAATCTCTAATTTAGAAGAAGCATGTGTTCAAATTGTAGAACTTAATCAAACAGCTTTGTTAGGAATTGATGTTACAAAAATACTTAATGAGGTTATCGAAGGATTAAAGGAAGCATGGAAAGGCAGTGATGCAGTTGTCCATATTCATAATATGATAGCGTGGAAAAGTATGACTGGATCACTAGGATCTATGGCATTATCTATTACTGGACAAATGCACCGTGAAATGATTCGTATGAACGAAAAGCAAGTTAGAAATGGTGGAAAGGAAGTATATACTGGATCTATTACTACGCCTTTAGTAACTGATTATTTAAAAGATAGTGATGATCCAATAGACAATGGCGAAGTTTTTGTAAATACCAATGCCGCACGTGTTCAATTACAAAATTTAAAAAATGCGCAAAGTAGTTTTTTTGATTTTTTTGAAAAATATTCTAAAATTCATACGTATATTGCAGAAATTTGGCAATCGGGTGGTGGAAGAGAAGCTTTAGAGGATGCTTATCAACAATTTGCATCACAGATTGATTTAATGAGAGAAGAATTTCCACAGGCTATTCAAGCTCTTGAACAAGCAATACAAAATTGGGAAGCTTAACATGGCTTTCTTTTTTTAATTCATTGTTTTTTGTTATAATCTTTGCTATACTTTTAAATAGATAATAGGGCGATATATATGGAAATAAAAGTAGATACAGTAAAGGTTAGTAAAGCAATTCATTCCTTGGAAACTGAAATTAAAAACTTGCGTGCTAGTATTTTAGAAATGCAAAAAATTTCTGGATCAGATATACATAATCATTGGAAAGGCAGTGATTATGATGAAGGTTTTATTAAAAAAATGGATCCTTTTTTAGAAGAACATTTAACTGATTATGTAGAATCTATTGAATATTATAAAAAGTATTTGCAAAATTATTTAGAAGGACTTCAAAAGCTTCATGCTTATTATGAAATAAAGAAAATAGAGATTGTGGGTCGATAATATGATGTTTTTTGATAGTGATAGTGTTTCAAAAGATATTGATAATTTAAAAATTCAATTTGATAAAATGGATCAAGCTATAAATAATGTAGAATCCTCTATTTCTAATTTTTGCTCTAGTGTAAAATCTCCAACTGCTGAATATTATAAATCTGCTACTAATAAAATCAAATCTAATCATGATGTTATGTTAAATCATTTTAAAAATGTAGAAGAGTATTTATTGCAAGTCAAACAAAATTACGACCGATAATGAGGTGTAGATATGGAAGAAAAACAAACTGCTAGTAAATATGAAAAAGTGAAAGCAAGTAGTTTAAAAACAAGTGCTGAAAATGCTTTAAAGGAAGTTAATGCTATTGAAAAAAACTTAGGATTAGTAAAAACAGAGCTTTCTAATCATAGTGTTATACCAAATGGTGTTGGAACTATTACTTTGACTGCCTTAAATTATATTATGAATCCTGTACAAGGAACTTTTAGTATTGGGGCTTTAAAAAGATATTTGTCTACATTACAAACTATTGCAGCGGAAATTATAACTTTACAGGAGAAGTGGAAAGCTTATAACAAAGTGTTAGAAAAAATTAAAAAGGAGAAAGAAAAGGATGAAGAGGATTTTAGTATGTCTCGTTATACGGCATTAGTGAAACAACGTAATGCAATGTTACCAATATTACTACAATTGGAGAGTAAAATAGATCTTCGTGTAAAAGGAATATGTGCTTAAAATAGAAAGGAGAAGTTAGTGTGGAATACAATGTTAATACAGAAAAGTTAAAAAAAATACAATCTTCTATTATGCAAGAACAACATAAATTGGCTCTTAAGACTAATGTATTCTATGCTGGAGCTTTTGAAACTTCTGGAAATTTATCAAGCGCTTTGCTAAAGATTAAAAATACTTATGCAAATATTCCCAAAACACTTTTGAATATTCATGAATATTTAGATGAGTATATTAATGATATTGAAGCTTATGAGAGTGCTATGAGTGGAAATGGTGGGTCAGTAAAGTGTTCTAGTGCTGCTTATTTAGTTCGAAATAATGAATTATATAGTAAAAATAAATTGTTTGATTATGAAATGGATTCAGCAAAGTTATTTCAAATAAGAACATATGAGCCTCCAAAAAATACTGCTTCGTCTAATGGAAATAATAGTGTTACAAATGGTAGTAGTGCAGGATCAGATGGAAATAGCAATGCAAATAATAACCAAAGCCAACTACCAAATTTTGATTTTAACCTACCTAGTTTTGATATGGGTATGTTTGATTTTAATTTTGATGCTATAGGATCTTTTGATATGGATTTTTCACTTGGAAATATTATGAATTCTATAAAATTTGATTTATCTTCTTTAGGAAATCTTACTCTTTCTTCTATTGGTGCTATTGGATTGGGGAATTTAGGATCTATAAATTTAGGAAATCTTGATTTATCTAATTTAGGGTCATTAGATATTGGAAATCTTGATTTAGCAACAGATTTGATTTTAAAAGATATTTTTAATATAAACGGAATTGATATTAGTGGAATCACAAATTTAGGGCAGTTATCCACAATTGATCTTAACGGACTTGATTTGTCTAATTTAACTTTAAATGCTGATATACTTAAAATGTTACAAAATCAAATTCGTCTTGGAAATATTAGTGATATTGATGCAATTAATGCATTACATCAATTATTTCCAGAAACTGTTTCTATGAATTTAAAGGAAATTATGAATTTATATAAAGTTGATACTAACTTCTCCTCTTCTTTTTCTACTGGAGCAATGAAGGGCTTAGGAGTTTCTTCTGCTTTAATGCTTGGCTTTGGTGCGTTGTCTGGGTTTGGAAAATCTTTTGGATCAAGTAAATCTTCATCTAAATCAGATGTTTCAACTGCTGCAAATACTTCAGCCTTATCAAATGAGGAACATAAAAATTCTTTTGCGGGTCTTTCTGATGCAATTCAAAGTGGAGGTTTGTTTGGAGTTGGAGTTACACAAGATTTAAATCTTGCTAATTCCTTTGTAGATATTAGTGATGAAGTAAAACAAAAACACGATGAAAGTCAAGAATTTAATCCTTTTTGGGCGATATTAGCTATTGATTATGAAACGTTAATACAAAATGTCTTTTATCGTTTAAAGAAGTTTAATCAAACAAAAAAAGTTTCGACTTATTTGGAACTTATAAATGATGCAAATGCAATGAGATTTAAAAATAGCATTCCCGCTTTGGAAGAACGTATCTCTTTTTTGATACCTTCTATATTACCAATTTCTATAAAAGCTAGATATTTATATTTTGAATTATATGAGCAGTCAGTGATGGAAAAGAATATTAATTCTTATCAACATTTAAATGCAGTTATCAACAACAAGACTTATGAAAGGTTCAAATGGGTGGATTTAAAGGATATTCGAGATTCTTCTCTTTGCTCTTTTGAAAGTCAATTAAATGTTCTTAATCAAGCAATCAATTGTGGAAATGTTTGTCATAGTACTTCTTTTAAAAATGTTTTTGGATATATTGAAGATGGAATTTTAGAAATCGCAAATACTTATGAACAAATATATCAAGTAGAAGTTCCAAAAGTTTTTCATAGTGATATTGTAATTAATGAGCATAGTTCTATGTATGATATCCTTTTAGAAAAATTAGAATCTTTAAGTGTTCAAGCTATTTTAAATCATTTATCTTTTGATGATAGTAAGAAATATTTAATTAATGTATTAAAAAATTTAGATTTACAGGATCAAAATTTATATTGTTTTCAAGATATGGAAAGAATTGGTACTACTGGAGGTGTAGAAACGATTCATATGGTACGTATAGGAAGCAGTATATATCCTTATCGCTATTATGCTTGTTATGAAGGAGTTGGATTAAGAGAGATTAATTCAAAAGATGTAATGTTACTTAGAAAATCAGGGTTTCATTTAAAGGAGGAATAAAAATGAGAGATTTATTGCCAATTGGAAGTGTTGTTTTATTAAAAGGTGCTGTTAAAAAAATAATGATTATTGGATATATGGCAATTGATAAGGAAAATACTAGTAAAACCTATGATTATAGTGGGTGTATTTATCCAGAAGGGTTGTTAAGTAGTGATCAAACATTACTTTTTGATCATGAACAAATTAATCAAGTATTTTTTGAAGGATATCAAAATGAGGAGTCTGAGTTATTTAAAAATCAGTTAAAAGAAGTTCATAAGCAACTTACAGAATCTAAAAAAACTCTTGATACTTTGGAATAGAAGAAAAATCTTGAAAAATAAGAATACGTGTGCTATTATTTCTGTAACAAGCACGGAAAGTGTTTTTATTTTGGAAAAAATTTGAGGTGGATGAAAATGGCAAAACAAAAATCTGAAAAAGTAAAAAAGGTAAAGAAAGATCATAAACCTGGATATTTAAAAGAGGTTAAAACAGAATTAAAAAAGGTTTCTTTTCCATCTTTTAAAGATGTTATGAAATATACTTTAGCAACATTAGTTTTTTGTGGAGTATTGGTAGTATTTTTTCTTTTACTTAACTTATTATTATCAGTTGTAAAGGGGATGTTTTAATGGAAAAATTATGGTATGTCGTAAATACTTACAGTGGTCATGAAGAGTCTGTTAAAGAAAAGCTTGAAATGCGTACTGAATCAATGGGAATGCAAGATTATATTTATCGTGTTATTGTACCAGAGACAACTGAAATTGAAATTAAAGATGGTGTAAAAAAAGAGAAGAAAAAGAAAATGTTTCCAGGTTATGTACTTGTAGAGATGATTATGAGTGATGAAGCTTGGTATATTGTACGAAATACACCAGGAGTTACAGGATTTATTGGATCTAGTGGAAAGGGTGCTAAACCAACACCTTTATTACCTCAAGAAATTGACCGTATTTTAGCAAATATGGGAATGAGTAGAATGGATCTTGAAAGTGAAATGGCTGTCGGAGATAAAGTTAATATTGTTGATGGTCCATTTAAAGGCATGATGGGTACAGTTGATACAATCGATTTAGAAAATAGTCGTTTGAATGTTTTAATTGATTTATTTGGTCAAGAAACTCCAGTAGAAGTTGAACTTTACCAAGTAAATAAATGTTAAAAATCTGTAATATTGCTTTAGAAAAAGTTTTTATCTTTTTCTTTTTTATTTATGTTAAAATATTTCCTCGTGATTATTTATGAATGAGCTTTTTAACCAAAAAATTAATTTATTTGTGAAAAATATTCCATCTTTTTCTAGAAAAGATTTAACAATTTATTATGTATATCGAAAGTTAGCACCATATTTTCAAAGAGATTTAAGTTTTTTTATGGCTAATCCAGAAAAGCAACTTGATATTTATGATCAGGGATTTGTAATGCAAGGTGAAAAGGTAGTGTGTAAAACTATTTGTGAATATTATGGACGTGTTTATCGTAAGTTGCATATAGATTTTAAAATAATTACTACTAATAATAAATTAATTCCTCATTATGCTATGCTAGTTTCTGGAGATTCTGGGTGGTTTATGATTGATCCTTTGAAAGATTTATGTTGCAACCAATTAGGATTTCAACCATGTTTTTTTGGGGTAATTCCTACTTATGGAACTTTAAAGAGTCTTTATCCTGGTGTAATTTCTTTGGATGCCAATTATGTTTTTTCTTTAGCAAAAGAAACAAATACGTTATCGTTTGGTAATTTTTTAGATACTTTTTTTGATTTATTGCATCAAGATATTTTTCATTCATCTAATTATGATTTCATTTTTTGTACAAAAGATGATGAAGTCTCTACTGTTCAGGCAAAGTTAAAATTTGTTTCTGATCATCTACTTAATTTAGGTAAGGTTTCGGGAATATATGAGAGAAAACAATATTATGGTTATTTAAAGCCATGTTTATTTAATCGTCCAGAATGTAGTTATTTTGAAGTAAATATTACTGAGGATTATAATTTATCTATTGTGATTTATGAAGATTTAGAACGTAAACATAAAGCCTTTGAATATGTAGAGGTTAGAAATGAAGAGGGCCAGTATTCTTTAAAGCGTGTTGTTTAAGTTTTGCTTGTAAAGTGTAATAATTTGTGATAATATCGATAGTGCGATTATATATTTTATAAGAGCCCTTAAGTGGAAGGGAAAGTGCGGACTTGCCCACACCACTTACACGTGAAGAAAAATTTTATAGGAGGTGTCTTTCGTGGCAAAAGAAGTCGTAAAAAGAATTAAATTACAAATCGAAGCAGGAAAGGCTACACCAGCTCCACCAGTTGGAACTTGTTTAGGACCTGCAGGAATTAATATTCAAGATTTTTGTCAAAAGTTCAATGATGCAACTAGAGATAAAATGGGAGATGTAATTCCTTGTGAAATCAATGTTTATGATGATAGATCATTTGATTTTGTATTAAAAACTGCACCTGCTGCATTCTTACTTAAGAAAGCTGCAAAAATTCAAAAAGGAAGTAAAAAAGGAGCAAATGAAATCGTTGCTACTATTACTATTGATGAATTAAGAAAAATTGCTGAAAATAAATTACCTGATTTAAATGCTTATACTGTAGAAGAAGCAATGAATATTATTGAAGGTACAGCAAGAAATATGGGTATTGCTATTAAGGGATTAAATGACCAAGAATTAGCAGAACAAGCAAAAGAAGCTAAAAAAGAAGAAGCAGAACGTGAAAAACGTGAAGAACAATTAGCTGAAATGGAAGCTTCTGCACAAGAAACTAATGTAGAAGTTGAAGTTATCGGAAAAGATAAAGAAACAGAAGAAGAGTAATCTTTCATTTTAAAATAAGTCCGCTAATAAACCACAGTTAGGAGGAAATTATGAAAAAATTTAGTAAGAAATATGTGGAAGCTTCTAAAAAATGTGATAAAAACAAAGAATATACATTAGAAGAAGCAATCAAATTAGTAAAAGAAACTTCTTTTACAAAGTTTGATGGATCTGTAGATTTTGCTATGAAACTAAACGTTGATCCTAAAAAAGCTGATCAACAATTACGTGGATCTTTAGTGTTACCTCATGGTACTGGAAAAACAAAACGTATTTTAGTAATTGCAAAAGGAGCTAGTGCTGAAGAAGCAAAAAAAGCTGGAGCTGATTATGTTGGAGATGTTGACATGATCGATAAAATTCAAAAAGAGAATTGGTTTGATTATGATGTTATTGTGGCAACTCCAGATATGATGCCAATGCTTGGAAAAATTGGTAAAATTTTAGGACCTAAAGGATTAATGCCAAATCCTAAAACAAATACTGTTACTCCAAATCCAGCAAAAGCTGTATCAGATATTCAAAAGGGTATGGTAGAATTTCGTACAGATCAATATGGAAACATTCATGGAATTATTGGTAAAACATCTTTTGATGATGTAAAACTAAAAGAAAACATGGAATATGTTGTTTCTACTATTTCTAAACTTAAACCAGCTACTGTTAAAGGTAAATTTATTACTACTATTAGTTTATCTGCAACAATGGGTCCTGGTGTAAGAGTAGATAAAAATTCTTTTGACATTTAATTAAGTATTGCATATAATACTAACTAGAAAAGCCGATCACCCAAAGACAGTAGGGGGTAAAACCTTAATTATCCTACCGAGGGACACTTAAAAGTATTAAATTTTAAGCTTGTCCCAATGGACGAGCTTTTTTAGAATAAACGAAGGAGGATATATGGCAAGTTTAAAAGTTCTTGAATCAAAAAAAGAAACTGTTAATGAGATTTTGGAAAGTATTAAAACAAGCGAAAGTGTAATTTTATTTCAATATCAAGGTTTAACTGTTTCAGAACTTAGTGATTTAAGAAAAAAACTAAGAGATGCTGATGCTACTGTTAAAGTTTATAAAAATACTCTTTTAAAAAGAGCTTTAGATGAACAAAACATTAGTTTTGAAGGTTTCTTAGAAGGACCAAATGCAATTTTATTTGGTAAAAATTTATTAGAACCAATTAAAGTAATTTCTGATTTTGCAAAAGATCATGACAAGTTAGAAATTCGAATTGGTATTATTAGTGGAAGTGTTGCAGATTTAGCAACAATTCAAGATTATGCTAGTATTCCATCTTATGAAGGATTACTTACTATGCTTTGCCGTGGTATGATGGAGCATGTTAATAAGTTAGCAATTGGTTTAAATCAATATGCAGAAAATTTAGAGAAATAAGAGAAGGAGAGAGAAAAAATGGCTAAAATAACAAAAGAAGATTTTATTAGTGCTTTAAAAGAAATGACTATTCTTGAAGTAAAAGAATTAGTTGATGCAATGAAAGAAGAGTTTGGAGTAAATCCAGATGCTGTAGCTGTAGCTGCTGCACCTCAATCTGGAGCTTCAGAAGAAAGTGCTGCTAAAACAGTAGTACTTAAAAATGCTGGTGGAAACAAGATTGCTGTTATTAAATTATTAAAAGAAATTACAGGACTTGGACTTGTTGAAGCTAAAGCTTTAGCTGATAATGGCGGAAATGTTAAAGAAAACGTTCCTGCTGATGAAGCTAACCAAATTAAAGCACAATTAGAAGAAGCTGGAGCAGAAATCGAATTAGCTTAATTATGTTAAAGACTCAAATTTGAGTCTTTTTTTTGTTATTATATTACTTGCTTGTTTTTTTGTATTTCGATATAATAGTTTTATTAAGATCGGAGGAGAGAAAATGAAAAATAAAATTTGGATGGCTGTAAAAATTGTAGTTTTAATATTAGTAGTTATTTGGATTGGAATTATAGTAATTGATTATTTTAATGCTAAAAATGGTAGAGAGATGAAATTTTGTATTAATGAGTCTGTTTATGTATATTCAGCTAATGGTGAAAAAGAAACACGTGATGGAAAAGGATTTAATGAATCAGATTATGAAGGATTATCTTATACCTATGAATGTAAAGGATTAGGTTATAGATCTTATCGTTATAATCGTACAGATACAAATCCACCTTTTAAAGCAGTAGAATTTGGTCCATTCTTTATTAAGGAAAGACAAAGTTTAACAAATAAATAAGATCTTTGGGGGATGGATTAATATGAAATTAACTAATCATGGTTGGAGCTTAAAAGAAATGATTTTATTAAGTTCTATTTTGATGGCTTTTTTATTAGTTGCAATATTTATGATTATTCGTTTATATAGTGGACTTAATAAAAGTGGTATTACAAATACTCCAGTTGTACATAAATATAGTTATACTGAAGTGGAAAATAATCTTTTAGAGGCTGCACTTGATTATTATAACGAGTATTATGATGGAGAAGAAGATATTAGAATAGAATCTTCTAAATTACGTCGTAAAGGTTATATTAATTCAAATGAATTAAAAGCAAATGATGAAAAAAAGGCTTGTGAAGGGTATGTTGTTTTTTCGGGGTATGAATCAAAAGCTTATATTAAATGTGATAATTTTATGACGAATGGTTACGAAGGAGATTAATATGAATATAAAATCGATGAATCGTCTTAGTGTTATATGGGGTTCTATTTTATTTTTATTAGTTGTATTATTGACTATATTTGGTTTTGTTTATAAAAATAAAAGTGGAGATTATAAACAATTAGAAGAAAAATTGGTTGAAAGTGCTAAAAAGTATGTAGATGCAAAGTTTTTGTATCCGGAGGAAAATAAATCTGTAAAAATAACATATTCTGAAATGAAAGAAAATTCATTTATTGATGAATTAAAAAAAGAAGAAGATGTATGTGATGGATATGTTATTGTTAAAAGTAATGGAACTGTATTTCAGTATAAAGGGTTTGTTAGTTGTCCAAACTATACTACAAAGGAATATGAAAAGTAAGAATAGAAAGTTGGTTTAATATGGTAAGATTATTGCTTGAAATTGATGAAATAATAGAAGAAATTGAAGAATTATTAGATGATGAGGTGTCAAATGACTGAACAACTTTTGGAACTTCGAAATAAAATTATTTCTTTAACTATAAAAAAACGTAGAGAACCTCTTACGGAATATGATAAAAGATATTTAGAATTATTGAAAGAAACTATGGCTTTTGTACGTGCAAATGTTTTACATAAAGTCTCTTTAGAAGTAATAGGTCAAAATAGAGATGTAATAGAAAATTATAATTCATATTTAAATAAGAATATTCTTAAATATAGAAATCGTTTACAATTACTTGCTGAGAAAAGAAAAACTTTGATGCATAAAAATGGTATTGATAAAAAGATTCAAAAGACAGCGACAAATTTACAACAAGCAGAGCATTCAAAAGAATTATTTTTCAAAAGATATGAAGTGGCAACTATGAAGCCAAAAGATGTAAGCCAAGTTTTTACGCAGTTGTTTTATCGAGCAAAAGAGCCGTTTTTATCTTCTACTAGATTTTATAATTCCCACAATGATTTTTTGGTACGAGATGATAAAACAGGAACTGTATCTTTGAATTACGCTAACATATATCTTGTTTTAGAAGTATTTGGTCAGCATAAATCAGATAATTTTAAAAAGTTATTAAGAATAGAAGAAATTAAAAATGATCGTTATTTATCTAGAGAAGAAAAAATAAAACTTCAAAATGAAATTCGAATGAGTATTCCTGAGTATTTAAGATATGCAGAAATTCATACGCTAGATCGATTATGTTATTATGGTGCTTCTCCTTTATCAGTTCATTCAGAAAACGCAAATGATGTGGGTAGATTTATTCCATCAGAGCAAATTACAGATGCAACGTGTAATTGTAGTCCTCAAGTAGTTCAATCTGTTTTAGATTCTTTGCAAATTGCTTTAGTATTAGATTTTGCTCATCGATTTACGCGACAAGATTTAATTGCTTTAGTTGGGGAAAATAAATTTCAACAATATCAAAATGATATTCAATCTAATGTAGAATCTTTAACTTTTCGTTCACGCTGATTGTTTATAAAAAATGTTATTTTAAAAGGAAAAGTCATTATAGAGCAAAAGAGAAAATCTTTTGCTTTTTTGTGTTATAAATGATTAGAAATAATGAGTAAAATGTGATATATTGTTAGTG
>CAJUNF010000025.1 GCA_910587775.1 uncultured Bacilli bacterium
TCCACACCATACAAATGAAATTGCTCAAAGTGAAGCCTATTTAGGTCATGATTGGTGCCACTACTGGTTTCATAATGAACACTTAATGGATGAAACTGGAAAAATGAGTAAAAGTAAAGGAGCCACCTTAACGGTTTCTGTACTAAAAGAAAAAGGCTATCATCCACTTTCATTTCGCTTTATGTGTTTAAATTCACACTATCGTCGACAACTAGTATTTAGCTATGAAAATTTAGAAAATGCTACACAAGGATATTTGAAATTAAAAAATAAAGTACAAAATTTAAAAGAAGATGGCCTTTTAGATGAATTATTATTTCGTGAATATGACCAAAAATTTAGAGAATGTTTAGAAAATGATTTAAATACAGCAAATGCTATTACACTTATTTATGATCTATTAAAAAGTAATGTAAATGAAACGACTAAATTAAAATTAATTAAAAGCTGGGATCAAGTATTATCATTAGATTTGTGTCTTAAAGAAAGTATGTCAAAAGATTTAGACAATTACATAAAAGAAAAATTAAAAGAGCGTAATATAGCAAAAGAAAAAAAAGATTACCAACTAGCAGATCAAATTAGAAATGAATTAGAAGAGAAAGGAATTCATATCAAAGACACCAGAGAAGGAACTACTTATGAAATAAGGTAAAAAAATGAATGGAATTATTTTTGTATTGATTCTAATAATACCAGCTTTGGCTTCATTAGCTATCAATATTAGTTATGGAAAATATAAACAAATAGAAAACGAAAAAAAACTATCAGGATATGATGTAGCAAGAATGATATTAGATCATAATGATTTAAAAGATATGTATATAGTAGAAACAAAAGGAAACCTAACAGATCACTATGATCCAAATAAAAAAGTAATTCGTCTATCTTCTGATATTTATCATGGAGAAACTATCGCAGCAATGGCAGTAGCAGCTCATGAATGTGGGCATGCTATACAAGATAAAGAAGGTTATCTCTATATGAGATTTCGCAGTATTCTATACCCTATTGTTAACATTGCAACTGGCTTATCTTATGCTATCATAGGAATCGGAATATTATTAGAATCCTTAAACTTAATCTGGCTTGGAATAGCTTGTGTCGGTACAGGATTATTATTTCAAATTGTAACATTACCAGTTGAAATAAATGCTAGTGCTCGCGCTAAAAAAGAATTATCTCTTTTGAAACTAACAGAAAATAGTGAAGAGCAAGGGATAAAATCAATACTTACTGCAGCAGCAAGTACATATGTAGCAGGAGTTTTAAGTAGTGCACTTGAATTAATACGCTTAATATTAATATTAGGGAACAAAGAAGAATAACAGATATTGTATCTGTTTTTTTTCTTGAATTCATAATTGCCAAAAATATGATTCTATGTTACTATAAATAATAGAAAAGAATAAGGGAGTGGGCTTAGTATGCAAAAAGACCTAATTTTAAAAATCGATGCATTAATAGAAATGTCAAAAAGCACTTCAAACATTGATACATTAAAAGCAGAATTAATAGAGATTAATGATGAGATTGAAACAAAAAAAAGAGATTTAGAAGATCAGAAAACATCAATGCAAGATGAAAAATATATCAAAGCAAGTGATCGAATTATAGATGAGAATATTAAAGTAAGTCTTGAATTAAAAATACGTAAGCTAGAAAACTCTCGAAAAGAATTAGAAAAAGATCTAGAAGAAGCACTAAAAAAGGAAGATGAAACACATACACACTTAAATGCTTTACAAGACAAAATAGCAAAATTAAATAGTTTAATTGAAACGCTAAAAGAGAAAATAGCATCTTTATCTGAAAGTGATTCTGAATCTAAAAACTATTTTAATTCTTTAGTAACAGAAAATGAAAAAAAGAGAAATAAAGCAGATGTAGAGTTAAAAATGGTAGAAGAAGAATATAGAAAATCTGTAGAAAACCTAACCACTCTTACAGAAAAACTTGAAGAATTAAAGAAAAAAATAGAAACAGAAAAAGAAAAATTAAAAGATACAGAAACTAGCTTAGCTACAAATAGTTCTTATATAGATAATGATTTAAAAAAAGAAGATGAAAAAAGACTACGTGAATTAGAAAATCGTTTAAATGAATTAGAAAAACGTAAGGAAGAAATTGAAACTGATCCAGTTAGTATTGGAAATGAAGCAAAAGAGCTTTTACTAGAAGATGATCGTATGGGATGTTTCTTAAAAGTAAAAGAACTAGTTAATCAGCTAAAAAAAGATCCATTTATGGACATACCAAGTATTGCAGAGTTAACAAGTGTACTAAATTCTAGTGAAGAACGAGCAATGATAGAACGAGATGAATTTGCTGCATCTTTAGAATCCAAAAAATATGATGGAAATGATACTCCAATTCTGCAAGAAAGAGAAAAATATTTAAATCAACAAAAAAATGAATTAGAAAAAGAATTAAATGAATTAAAAAATAAAATCAAAAAAATAGACACTATTGAAGTAAGAGAAATTAGTTCCTTATTAAGTTCTGCGAATATTGTTTCTGAAAAGTTGCGAAAAGAAATAGTAGAATATGCATCTGTAATGGAAGAAAGTATTGCTAATGCAACTCCAAGAAAAAAAGCTATTTTAAATTCAGCTTACAATAAAAAAGAAGAAGAGTTAAAAACCATTGGAGAAGTAATTACTGCATATGAAATGGAAATGCAAACTCTTATGAAAGAATCAAAAAGAATTGCCGAAGAAGACATTGAAGCAATTCATTCTAAGATAAATAATATTGATAATTACTTAAAAGAAATACATAAAAAAACCATGATTGGATCAAAATCAAAAGATGTTTTAGCAGTTGAAAATGATAAAGCAAAATTAAAAGAATTAACCGATCAAGTAAAAGAAATATCTCTTCTAAAAAAATTAAAACAAACTCCAAGCGAAATTTATGATGAAATAGAAATGATGCTAGGATCATTCATAGAAGATGAAGAGCCTGAAAAAATAACAGAAGAAGAACCAGCAGCTATGATGAATAATTTTAGAATAACAGAAGACTTTGAAGATGCTTCAAATGCTTTTAATAGAAGTGAGAAAAATAAAGATGTTTTAAAGGAAAAAGAAGTCGAGGAAATGAAAACAAGTGTC
Source organism: uncultured Bacilli bacterium (assembly GCA_910587775.1). GTDB lineage: Bacteria > Bacillota_I > Bacilli_A > RF39 > UBA660 > MGBC162267. The sequence goes on from CAJUNF010000025.1 coordinate 3,117, forward strand.
GATTTAAATTTTGAAATTCCTTGGCAGGAACCAATGAAAGAAGAGAATATAGATTTAAAACAAGAAGCTCAAATGGAAATACCAGAAGAACATTTTGCTCCAGTTGTAAATAATGAAGAAATAAAGGAACCTTTAGAATATGTTCCACCAATTATAGAAGTTGCTCCAGAAATTGAAATATCTCCTCTAGATCCAAAAGAATTAAATGAAGATAACGATATAGAAAAAGAATTAGTAAAAGAAGTAGAGGAAATAAAAGAAATAGAAGAACCAGCACCTTTTATGATAGATGAAATGGTTCCACTTGATACTCCAGTAAAAGAGCGATTTAAAGTAATAAGTGTAGAAGAATTAAATGAAGAAGATAATACACCAAAAGAAAATAAAGAACCAGTATCACAAGAAGATGTAATGATTACTGATTTTAAAGATGAAGACTATATTGACTTTAATACATTACTAGATGGAGGTAATGTATAATGCAAATAAAAATAAATACAATTATTACTTTAGAAAATCAAATGAAATATGTAGTATTAAACGAAACAGAATATCAAAATCATCATTATTTTTTAGTAATGGAAATAGATCAAAATAAAGAGGTAATTCCAACTAATGTTGCAATACTTGAAAGTATCTATGATGGAGTAGATACATTTGTAGAAAAAGTAACAGATTCAGAATTAATAATAACATTAACTAATTTATTAAAGGCGCAAATGTAAGCGCTTTTTTTCATATCTCTTTTTTGTTATAATAAACTTAATTAAAGGAAGTGATAAAATGATACCTTTTGAAACAAATTCAAAAGCTGTGGAACCAGGATCAACATTTGTAGCAATAAAAGGCCATACAGTTGATGGGCATGATTTTATAAATGATGCGATTAAAAAGGGAGCTACAAATATTATTGCATCTCATGAAGTTGCATGTAATGTTCCTATAAAAGTAGTAGAAAACCCTAGCAAATATTTAAAAGAACAGTTGATAAGTAACTATAGTGAACCTCTAAAAAAGTTAAAATTGATAGGGGTTACAGGAACCAATGGTAAAACCACAAGTTGTTACCTTACATATCAATTATTAAAAGAATTAGGTGTTAAAGTGGCATATATAGGAACAATTGGCTTCTTTTATGAAGATATGAAAATAGAACTTCCAAATACAACACCAGAAATCTTAACCATATATAAACTACTAACACTAGCTTTAGAAAAAGGCTGTACTACTGTAGTAATGGAAGTAAGTTCTCATGCAATCACTCTTGATCGTATTGCAGGATTAGAATTTACAATTGGAGGATTTACTAATCTAACAGAAGATCATTTAGATTATCATAAAACGATGGAAAACTACTTATTAGCTAAATTAGACTTTTTAAAGTATATGAGTCCAAATGCTACATTTATTGTAAATCATGATGATCCATCTAGTAAACGATTTATAAACTTATTTCAAAATAGTAAAACGATAGGAATTCATAAAGAAGATTACCAAATTGCTAACTTTGAAATATCACCTGCTTCAACAAATATCACATTAAATTATCAAGAAAAGCAATATAACATTAAAACAAATTTAACAAGTAAATTTAATGTGTACAATTATATGACTGCATTAGCAATTTGTCATGAATATGGATTTAGTCTAAACGAAATTATGGAAGCTACAGCAAATATATACCCTCCAAAAGGAAGATGCGAAACATATTTAGTAAAAGACGGATTTGCTGTTGTTGATTATGCCCATACTCCAGATGCAGTAGAAAAAGTAATTGAATCTTATCGTGAACTTGCTAACAATAGAATTATAACCTTAGTTGGATGTGGTGGAGATAGAGATCCTATGAAGCGTCCAATTATGGGAAAAATTGCATCTAACAATAGTGACTTTGTAATATTTACAAGTGATAATCCAAGAACTGAAGATCCTAAAAAAATTATGGATGATATCATAAATGGTGTAGAAAAAGAAAATTATGAAATTATTTTAGATCGAAAAGAAGCAATTAAAAAAGCATTAGATAGAATTGAAAAAGATGACATTGTTCTAATACTTGGAAAGGGTCATGAAGATTACCAAATAATTGGTCATGAAAAAATTCATTTAGATGATAGTGAAGAGATCAAAAAATATCAAAATGAACAAAAAAATGAAATTTGAAAAAGAAAAGTTGAAATATTGAAATTAGGGAAGCATATAGAAACATTAGAAGTAAAAACATACAAATGAAGAAAATCCTGTTATATAGAAAGAAAAACTCTCTACTATTTTGAGAGTTTTTTATTTTATAATTTTTAAAGTAAAATTCATTTTAGTGCTTTATATTTACATCTATTTAAACGATTTATAAACTCTATATTATTATTGAGTGGATATGGATTAGAAAACTCATTTCTAACAGATAAATCAAATTTAGGATCAAAATTTAAAGATTCTAAAATGATTTTTTGAACATCACTAAGCAAATTTTTATCGTATATACCATATCGAGGATTCATACTAGCTAAAATAACTCCACCCATACGCTCTGTAAAATAATTATAAAAATGATTAACGATTTTTAAATCTTCAATATCTTTGCCTATAAAACTATAAGTTGCTATAAAACCAGTTAATATGCTTTGGATTAAAGATTGATGGGAAGGAATATTTTTTAAGGAAGAAAAAACACCATTAGAAAATAATACACCTTCCATATATTGCTCGATTCCAAATTGAAAGTCAAGATTTTTATCATCGTAAGTACTAACCATTGCTACTTCTTTTTCGTTATTATTATATAGCATTTCATATCCTAATTTGTTAAACTGAAAATCTTTTGGAATCTTTTTGATTAAAATTTGATTAAATTTTCCTATTCCATATAAAGTATCATCTCCAAGAATACCAAGATGAATAAAACCTAATTTATGAATTAAAAAATCATAATAAGGCGCAAATGTTTGATATTTTTGTGAAAAGAGATAAAAAAGCTTTTCTAGTCTAGGATTACTTTGACATTTTTGTAAACATTGTTCTTGAGTAAATGCTGGAATGGAAGAAATAGCTACTTCAAAAAAATTTCCACTTTTATCTAAAAATCCACACATGATATTGCTCCTTTTAATAGTATTATTCTATGACAAAATTTTTTTATGATAAGGAAACTATCATTAATAAAAGTTTAAACTTCAAAATCAAAAGAATTAGAATTATCAAAGTCTTTATCCATTAAAAATTCATGAATAATTTCTTCTTGGTTTTCGACGGCAATTTCTTCAATACGGTCAACACGACATTTTTCACTCAGTAAGATAGCTTCAATTTTTTGAACAGCTAACTGAACTTCATCATTAACTACTACATAATTATATTTTGGAATCTCATTAATTTCTTGATAAGCAACTTGAAATCTTTTGATAATTTGCTCATTATTTTCTTTTCCACGAGCTTTGATTCTTTTCTTTACTTCTTCCATACTTGGAGCCATAATGAATATTAAAATAGTTTCTGGAAACATTTCTTTAATTTTTTGAGCACCTTTGACATCAATTTCTAAAATAACATCTCTGCCTTGTTCTAATAATTCATGAACTTCTTTTTTTGGAGTACCATAATATTTTCCATATTGAACAGTTTCATATTCTAAAAAATCCCCTTGCTCAATTTTTTTCTCAAATTCTTCTTGAGTAACAAAAAAGTATTCCACGCCATTTGTTTCTCCATCACGCATGTCTCTAGAAGTATAAGAAATAGATAAAGATAAATTTTGATTTCTTTGAATTAAATGTTGGACAACAGTCCCCTTACCTGCACAAGTAGTGCCAGAAATAATAATTAAACTACCTTGACGTTTTGTTTTTAACATAAAAATCCCCTTTTCTTAATTAATGTATTATAACATAAAAAACTTTTAGCGTGGTATTAACATTCTGCCATGATCTGCCCAATCAAATTTATAATTCTGAATTAAATTTTGAAACAAGGATAGATCTAAAACAGCAGGAGTTTGAAAAGAAAATAAATTATAAGTAGCTTCCCATAAATCTGGATATGCTTGAATATTCATAACTTTTAATGCAGACAAGACATCATTCATTGAAAAATTCATATATTTTGGTATATCAAATTGTAAAAAATAAGAAAAGAACCAAGAATAGAAACTTAATGCATTGTAGTTGGAAGTAAAATATCCTTTTTCAGGATTAAAATATTTTTTAAATATAGAACTATGATTTCTACTATCAACAACTTTACAAGCAATAGTATCTAAAGAATAAGGAAATCTATCTTGTACTTGAATGCCATCACTATCAATAAGTATTCCTTGTTTACTTTCTACATGAAAAAGAATATTTCCAATCGTAAATAAATCAGGAAAACAATAAGATAATTTATTGCTATCAATTAATACTTGAATAAGCCATAATATAAATGGTTCCCATAAAATAATATCATGATCCCATAAAAGTTTTAAGTGTGTTAAATCACTACCAATTACACTAGGAGTACGATAAGCAATAAATTGATCATCAATGTAGTAAATATCAGAAACAGGATTTATTCCTTTAACATAGTTTTCTTTGTCCATCATAAATTCTAAGTTTTGCTTCATTCTATTATCTAAAGCAGCAAAATTTTGTTCATTTAAAGTTTTGTAATAATACTCTTTATCCCTAGTAATTGTCCATCCTTGTGTTTCCTTTATATATTCTGTGTCTTGAAAATAAAGCTCCATATAATCTTTTTTAGCCATTTTTTGTATTTCCCCCTTCAAAGATTAATCTAAAAAAGAATCATTATAGCTAAATAGCCTGATATAAAAATCCCCTTTTTTCTGTTTATTATAGCATTAAAAGAAGATAATTCAAGTAATTTTAAAGTTAATAGAATTTTCTTTACTTTGAAATCATTTGTGAGATATAATATTGAAAGAAATGAGGAGGTAAATTATGGAATTAAAAGGAAGTAAAACAGAAAGTAATTTAATGGCTGCTTTCGCAGGAGAAAGTCAAGCACGTAATAAATATTCATATTACGCATCACAAGCAAAAAAAGATGGGTATGAACAAATTGCAGCAATTTTTGAAGAAACTGCAAACAATGAAAAAGAACATGCAAAAATGTGGTTCAAAGAATTAAATGGTGGAAAAATTCCAGATACTTTGACAAACTTAAAAGATGCAGCAAGTGGAGAAAACTTTGAGTGGACTGATATGTATAAAAACTTTGCAGAAGTTGCTCGTGAAGAAGGATTTGACCAAATTGCACGTTTATTTGAACAAGTAGCAGAAATCGAACGTCATCATGAAGAAAGATACTTAAAACTTGTTGGAAATATTGAAGATAACTTAGTATTCCAAAGAGGAGAAGAACGTGTTTGGATTTGTAGAAACTGTGGACATATTACAGTAGGAGAAAATGCTCCAGCTGTTTGCCCAGTTTGTAAACATCCTCAAAGTTTTATGGAATTAAAAGCTGAAAATTATTAATAAAATTTTACCGTGAAACATCCATAAGTAGTTTTATAACATCTATTTTAGAGAAAAAGTAACCAGGCTGAAATTACTTTTAGATCATGTTTAAAATGAAATTCAAATGTGGAGTAAAATCGTTTGTTACGTTATAACTTAGAAAGCGCTAGTAAAACTAGAAGTTGGGTGGTACCGCGGGTAATACTCGTCCCTTGCATTTTATGTAAGGGATTTTTTTATTAGGAGAAAAATTATGGCAAAATTAACAATTTTGAAAGAAATTAATTCGGCACATGGCTCCAATATACATGGACATACTTTTCGAATAGAATTTCATTTTGAAGGAGAATAAAAAAACAATATGGTAGGTAATTTAGATTTTCATGTGATTGAACCTCAAATAGATAAAATTTATTTAGATGATGTCAGTAAGCCACGTGCTACAATAGAAAATATTGCAATTTACTTATTAAAAAATTTAGTAAATCTTCAAAAATTGTATTCAATAAAAGTATGGGAAGGCAAAGATAAAAATGTGGAAATTTTTAAGGAGGAAATAAAATGAAAGAAGAACTAAAAGAAGTAGTACTATCGTTACAAAATGAATTAAAAGAATGTACAAAAGAAGCTGACATTTTAAATGTTAAGTCAAAATATCTAGGGAAAAAAAGTACCTTAAACAATTACCTAAGTAATTTAAAAGATATGACCGTTGAAGAAAAAAAAGTAAATGGTCCATTATTAAATCAAATGAAGAAAGAAATTGAAAAGTTAGTAGAAACTAGATTAGAAGAAATCAATAATCAAGAAACAAATAACTTTGATGAAACATTACCAGTAGATTATGAAATGGGATCGCTTCATCCAATTACAATCATTACAAATGAAATAACCGATATATTTAGAAAAATGGGATTTACAATTGTAAGTGGACCAGAAATGGAAAGTGATTATTATAATTTTGAAGCATTAAATGTTCCAAAAGATCATCCAGCAAGAGACATGCAAGATACTTACTATTTAGATAATGGTATGGTTTTAAGAACTCAAACAAGTGATAACCAAATTCATGCCATGGAAAACTATGGTGCACCACTAAGAATTTGTGCTCCAGGAAGAGTATTTCGTAATGAAGATTTAGATGCCAATCATGAAAACACTTTCTTCCAAATAGAAGGTATGGTAATTGACAAAGAAATATCAATTGAAAATCTTTTATACGTAATGCAAAAGATAATTAGTGAAGTTATGAAACAAGAAGTTCATCTTCGTCTTCGCCCTGGTTACTTCCCTTTTACAGAACCTAGTTATGAAATAGACATGGAATGCTTAATATGTGGTGGTAGTGGATGTCCAACTTGCAAAAATAGTGGATACATTGAAATGCTTGGAAGTGGTATGATTCATCCAAACGTTTTAAAATCTGGTGGAGTAGATCCAGAGCAATATACTGGATTTGCCTTTGGTATTGGTCTTACCAGACTTGCTATGATGAAATATAAAATAAACGATATTCGAGTTTTAAATGGTGGAGATCTTCGTTATTTAAAACAATTTGAGATAAATTAGAAAGGAAATACTTATGTTAATATCATGTAATAAATTAAAATGTTATATTAAAAATCCAGAAGACATTGATTGGTTAAATATTTGGTCAACATTTACAATACGTACAGCTGAAGTAGAAGGTGTAAAAGAAGTTGGAAACACATTTGATAAAGTTGTTGTAGCTGAAATATTAGAATGTGAAGAACATCCAGATAGTGATCATCTCCATGTTTTAAAAGTAGATTGTGGAGAAGATGAACCAATCCAAGTAGTATGTGGTGCTCCAAATGTCCGTGTAGGATTAAAAACTGCTTATGTTAAAGTTGGTGGCAATATTGATGGAATGGAAATCAAAGCTAGACCATTAAGAGGAATTTTATCAAATGGAATGTGCTGTAGTGGTCGTGAACTTGCAATTAGTGAATCTCATGAAGGCATATTAGAATTACCAGAGTCTTGGATTAATGGAACAGACATAAAAAAACTATTACCAATTGAAGATATAATTGTTGAAATTGATAATAAATCATTAACCAATCGCCCAGATTTATGGGGACACTATGGAATTGCTCGTGAAATTTGTGCAATTACGAATCACGAACTATTGCCACTTCAAATAGAAGAAATCACAAATGATAAAGAAAATTTGGATATTGTAATTAAAAATCCAGAACTTTGTCTTCGATATTGTGGATTAAAAATAGAAAATATTAAAAACAATCAAACTCCTTTAGATATGCAAGTATTCTTATACTATGTTGGGTTGCGTTCTATTTCCCTTTTAGTAGACTTAACCAATTATTTAATGTTAGAAATAGGACAACCAATGCATGCCTTTGATGGAAGAGTCGTAAAAAATATTGAAGTTGGACTAGCAAATGAAAAAGATACGTATACCACTTTAGATGGTGTAGAAAGAGCATTAACAAATGAAATGCTAATGATTAAAAATGAAAACAAATACTTTGGTATTGCAGGAGTGATGGGAGGACTTGATAGTGAGATTTTACCAGACACTACTTCAACTTTTTTAGAGTCTGCAACCTTTCATTCTGGATCAGTAAGAAGAACAGCTCAAAAACTGGGACTTCGTACGGAAGCTAGTGCCAGATATGAAAAAAGTTTAGATCCAAATATGACTGATTTTGCTATCAAAAGATTTGTATATTTACTAAGACAAGAAAATAAAGATTTAGAAATTACTTCTAATTTAACAGATGTATATCCAAAAAAATCACAAGAAGAAACAATTATTTTAGATAAAAAAACATTAAAAATTTATATGGGTAAAGAATTGGAAGATAATACTGTAAAAACAATTTTAGAATCTTTAGGATTTAAAGTTAGTATTAATGTAGATTCTTATGATGTAATAGTCCCAAGTTTTAGAGCAACAAAAGATGTTAAAATAAAGCAAGATATTATAGAAGAAATCGCAAGAATTTATGGTCTTGAAAATTTTACGCCAAAACCTTTAAAATTAGATTTAGTTCCAACAGAACATGAAAATATCTATCTTCAAGAATACAACGTCAAAAAATTATTAGCAACAAGATTTAATGCTAGTGAAGTTCATAGCTATTTATGGTATGATACTTCACTTTTAAAAGATTTAGGAATTGAAAAAAATAATGTTAAATTACTTGGAAAAGAATCAAATCATATTTTAAGAGATGACATGAGTTTATCTTTATTAAGTATTGTAAAAGAAAACTTTAAAAATAAAACATCATTTAAAATTTTTGAAATTGGAACAATTATTCAAGATAATCAAAATCATCGTACTTTAAGTATTATTTTAGCTGAAGATGAAACGAAACTAGAAAGTAGTTATAGAGAAGCAAAAATGATAGTAAAATATTTATTTAAAGCACTAAAAAATATTGATGTTGATTTAACAAATAACATTAATGAAAAAAAATACTATAATGAAAATCTAGGAAATGTAATAAAAGTTGGAACACAAAAATTTGGTGAATTAAATGTACTAAGTAAAATATGCACTAATAAATTATCTAAGAAAAAATGTGTTGTAACAATTGATATTGATTTTGATCGTTTTGTAGAATTATTACCAATAGATAAATTATCATATGAAGTTAGCAAATATCCAAATGTAGAATTAGATTATACTATTATTGCTGGAAAAGAAGATAAATATAAAGATTTAAATGAAATCTTAGAACAATTCAAAAGTCCAATCATCAAAAACAATCGTTTAGTAAGTGTATACGAAGATGACTATGAAAAGAAATTTACGATTCGCTATACTGTAGGAAGTGATGAAAAGACATTAGAAGGTAAAGAATTAAATGATTTTAAAGAGAAATTCATAGAATTTATTCGCCAAAATGGCTTAGAGATCATAGAGTAGGAAAGGTAAAATACTTTTCCTTTTTATTTAAAATATATGGTACACAAAAAAGTTTACAAACTATTAAAAATATATTATAATCTAAACTAATATTTTTAAGGGGGGAGAAAGTTATGGCAAGTTGTGACAATAGAGAAAAATTGCAAAGTATGTTAGAAGCTTGTGAAAATCAAAAGTCAGATTTGATTAACCAAAAAAGAATACTACGTAAAAAAAGAGAAAATTGTTATGGTATTTTTCTTGAAGATTTAAAAAAAGAAATGGCTACTTTACCAAACAATAAACGCTTACAAGATTATCTTGAAAGAACTGCAACAAAAGAATTGAACTTTTTATATAATAGCATTAACATTATGCCAGGAAATAATCAAAAAGGGCAGTTAAGCCAATATCAATTATTGTTATTTGATGATAATATAAGACGCTTATGTTTGAAACATAACCTCACTTCAGAATCAGCATTTCTGGAAATGATTTCTAAATATGGATATGACAATGTAATTCATCCTATTTTAGAAAATGCTGAATTTTTAAGAGCTATGGAAAAAGTAACAAAATTAGCTTGTCTTGATGAAATATTTCAAGATCTCACCAATATTTTAAATTATCAAGGATCTTATGTAACTTATCGATATGTAAAAAACTATTTGAGAAATGTTTTAAATACTGACGTATCTAAACCTGACGATGAGTTAATTTATAAGGATTATGATCAAAAATTATCATATGTTTTAAGGAATTTATCTAATATTGCATCTCATTTATTAGAAATAAGAAATCAAATACCAAATTCAAGACTATCAGTTTGTAATCTAAGATTATCAAGAGTAGCAAAAAGATTAGAAAGATCAAACATTACTGATGATCAAAGAATTTTTGCATCATCAATTGCGTTTGGTACTACACTTGAAAAACTAAAAGATGAAAACTATGAAGATGCTGAAAATTTAATTTATGTACCTCATCAAAGAATTTTAAAATAATATAATTTGATAAAATAACTCACACCTCTTGGTGTGTTTTTTATATAAAAAAAAGAATCAACAATTTGATTCTTACATTTCTTTTGTTTCACCAGTAAATGTCCAACCAGCTTCACTTTTTTTATCACTCCATTTATAGGTGATATTAATATCTGGATCATTTGTTTTAGTAGCTTTTACTTTATCACCAGCTAAAACTTTAACACATTTATCTCCATTTAAATCATATCCACTAGGACATTTATAACCTATTAATTCTGTTTTTGCTTCAACAACACATTGATCATTTTCAAGTGTAGCCTCTGAATTTTTACAATAATAATATCCTTCTGTAGTAGTCTTTTTATAACATTTTGTATTTTTACCTGTACCTTTTTTTTCATAACCAGTAGGACAAACATATTCTATAGTTGAATCAATTTTAGTAGCATTTAATTCTTTTACACAAGAATAAGTACCATCAGAATTTTCTTTTGATGTATACCCTGAAGTACAAACTGGTTTAGTTGTAACAACCTTTTTTGCATCTGTATATTTCTCACAAGTAGTTTTACTTCCAGAACCAGATTTTTTATATCCCTCAGAACAAGTATAAGTAACTGTAGTTTTTTTCTTTGTAGCATTAATTAATTTAACACATTCAGTTTCATCATCGCTTAAATCATATCCACTAGGACATCTTTTATCTTCATAGCCATCTGTATAATAATAACAACGACTTCCTTTTAACTCAACTTCTTCGCCATTATTTTCATAACAAACATATTCTTTAGCACGTGTATATACTTTATAAACATAACGAGTTCTTCCACTTGCACCTTCATAACTATCAACTAATTCATATTTTTTAGTTTCTGTATCTTCCATTTCTCTAGTGTAAGTTTTACGAGAGCTAAAATGCCATTCTCCCCAATCACGTTCTGCTCTTTCACTATAATAACAACGATCTCCATCACGATTTGGATAATCACTAGGACAAGAGTAAGAAGAAGAATAATCTCGAGTTAATTTACATTGAGTATTATTAAATAACTTTCCAGAAGGACATGTATATTTATAATCTACTTTGGTAGCATTTGTACTAATTACACATTTATCTCCTTCTAAAGTACCTTCCATACACTCATAAGTTGCATCTTCTTTCATACTAGCTTCTTTAGTAATAATACATTTATCACCAACTAAAGTAGCCTTTGAATCACTACATTTATAACTTACTTCAGTAGGCATTTCAATATATTCTACATATTCATATTCATCTTGTGGTTTTTTATAAGTAGCTTTTGTAGTCTTAGCAGATGTAGTTTTATATTTAGCTACTGGTGTTGCAGTCAATGTAGAAGATTTTCCATAACAGTATTTTCCATTTAAAGTGTAACCATCTGGACAAGAATACTGATAATTATCAGTCGTAACTTCTTTTTGTAATTTATAATAAATCGTTTTGTCATTTTCGTTTTTGGAAGAAGAACTAGAAGAATTAGTATTAGAATAAGTTAAACTAAAACTTTTATCTTCTTCTTTTTGGTTACAATCTAAATGTGCAACAAGATCATATTTTGTTTTTGTCTTTTTTGTTAACGTAACAGTAGTATTATCACTATCACACACATTTCCTTTTTTATCAGTCAAAGGCTTAATGAAATCTTCATCAATTAAATCTTGTAATGTAATATTAAATTCTTCATTAATTTCTTCAGGTTTTTCATTTTCTTTAAAATATTTATAAGCACTTGTTTTAAGTGTTTCAAAATTCTTTTCAAATACTTTATTCTCAGAGCTCTGATTCATTTTAGTAGAAATGAAAATAAATGCAAAAACGCAAATTGCCAAAATTCCAAACTTCTTTAATGCAGAATTAAAATTCACATTAAAACGAAATGTTGGTAAAGATATATTTGGACGTTTTTTCTTTTCTTTTTCCTTTTTTATTTTTGTGTTTTTTAGTTCATCATCATACATATTAACTCCCCCCTTGTTAAATCTGTAAAATATATCAGAAAATTAACAAAATTATACTAAAAAAAATCAAAAAAGTCAAATTACGATGAAATAATTCTATTTTGAAATCTATACAGATATAGGAAACTATGATAGAATGGTTCTACGGGGCAGTATATGGTTTCGACAACAATTACTAGTTAGGATGGCAAGTAGTAGGCATACTTAAAATGCAAAACTAAATTTAAATGACGAAGGTAATTATACTTTCACTTCTCCTGCTTTCGTAGCAGCCTAATTTAAGGATATAGAAGTACTTCTTATTTCTTTCTCTTATAGGGATCTAAGGGGTTCATAAATATAAGATATATTTTATTATTTGCTTAAGGTAATAAAAAGAATACAAATTAAGCTAGTAGAAAAGATTAGGTATGTGAAAGCCTTCTTTTCTATAAAATAAAATTTCACTAAACTTGTAGAAGTTCTAAAATAGGATTGTTTGGACAGGAGTTCAAATCTCCTCTGCTCCACCATAGGGAAATTAGTCGAACTAATTCGACTTTCAAAATATAAAGGTTAATTTCGGTTAATCTTTTTTGTTTGTTTTGGAAGGAGTTTGATTAGTTATGCAAATAGTAAAAGAAAAACTAGACATTGATGAAAAATTGGAAAAGAAAATTAATAATTTACTTAATTTTAATAATATTAAAGCAAAGTTAGAAAATGGAAATATTATCAGTTTAAGCAATACTAATATTGCCTATATAGAGCCACACAGTCTTGAAATAAAAGGAATTACTTATCTTTTCTTTAATGAATGTGAAGATGTCTATATGAATGATTTAAGTAGGTCTATTCCTTTGAAAGAATTAGAACATTTTATTAAGTGTACATTTAAATACAAATTGAATACGAAAAAAAGCGAAATTATGCTGATTTAGTTTATTGTAATTTAAAATGTAGGTAGTAAAATATGATAAAATGCTTAAATTCTTAAAAAGGAGGAAAGAAATGAATAAGAAGAATGCAGCAATCTATTGTCGTGTGCCGTTGTAATACATAGGCAGACACATTATCTTCTTTTTCCTCTAACTCTCGCTTTGTGATTGTAAAGCCATATTTACCAAAGTTAGTGCCAATATCTAATTTTCCATTAGGTAGATTTTCATTGATTAACTCTCCAGTTTTTAGAATGAATTTAATCTTGTAAAAATCTTCATCTCCATTTTCTGACTTTTCGCCAATAATGATTTTATCAACCATACTATTAAATACTTCTTCATTAAATTTAGTAAGACCTTTGTATTGTTTTAGAGTATTAGAGATTTTATCAATTTGTTCTAACTTTTGTTTTCTAGTGAGTTCTATATTTTCAGTATCTTTTAGTTGTTGTTCATACTCTTTAATCTTGTTGGAAATTTCTTGATTTTTTTTATTTAATATCTCTTTTGAAATAGAGCCCTCAAGTTGTAAGTCAATTAGATTAGATAATTTGTTTTCAAGTTTTGATATTGCATCTTTTATTTTTTTATGATTAAGATTGTCATGTTTTTCGTTGATAACTTCATTTACTTTTTTCATAAATGAATTGATGTATTTCTCACTATCTTGAAATAGTTTGTTATAAGCAAGTACAAATATATCTTCTAATTCTTCTTGTTTGTAGTGGATAAGATTAGAACATTCAATTTTATTTCTATGACTTCTACATATCCAATAGGCAACTTCTTTACCATTACTTCTGATTTTGTAAGAACGTCTAATAAATCGTTCTCCACATATTCCACAAAAGATTTTACTACTAAATGGATATTTCCTACTAAACTTATCTCTATTTCCATCTGGTTTAATGATTTTACTTCTGATAGTTAGTATTTCTTGGCACTTATTCCATAGTTCACGAGAGATAATCGGTTCGTGATGATTAGAAGTAAAGTATTGTTCTTTTTCTCCATAATTGACTTTCTTTTTATGAGTTAAAACATTTTCGGTATAATACTTTCCTGTTTTTAAATCTCCTACATATTTTTCATTGATGATTATTCTTCTGACAGAAGCATGACACCATTTTAAATTAGATGGACTAGGTATTCCTAGACTATTTAAGTTAAGTGCTATTGTTCTAAAGCCTACACCTTTTGAATATTCTTCAAAAATATAAGTAACAATATCTTTCTTACTTTCATCTGGATAAATGATATCTTTTTCTTTATCGTATAAATATCCAAATGGAGCATATTTTCCAACCAATTCTCCACGTTTCATTTTCATACGAACTCCAGCTTTAACATTTTCTGAAATAGATTCACTTTCTGCTTGCGCAAAAGCACTATATAAAGTTAAAAATAATTCATTGGATAAACCTAATGTGTGAATATTTTCCTTTTCAAAATAGATATCTACATTATGTTCTCGAAGTAACCTCACACAATTTAAAGTATCGACTGTGTTACGAGCAAATCTTGAAATAGACTTGGCTAAAATCAAATCTATTTTTCCATTTAAAGCATCATTCATCATTTGATTAAATTGTTCTCGTTTTTTAGTTTGAGTACCAGTTATACCTTCATCAGCATATATCCCTACAAACTCCCAATCAGGATTTTCTTCTATCATATTTTTATAATGGATTCGTTGTGAGTCATAACTTGTTTTCTGATCTTCATTATCTGTACTAACTCTACAATAAGCACAAGTACGAATAAGTGTATATTTTACATTTCCTTTTAAGCACATTGTTTTAGAAGTTGGTGCTATTACTTCAACATTTTTATTATTCATTTATTCCTTTCCTAATTGTTGAATAATAGCATATTTCAAATATTTTTTTTATACAAAACTATATTCTGAATTGTTAAGTTTGTTATATTTCGCATATTCATTTTCAATTTTAGTTTTAATTTTTTGATATTCGTTATTATCAATTAAATTATTATCTTTAATAAATTCTAACATAGCGATTTCTACTACATATGATTTTAAATGTTCTAATTTTTTATCACTTCTTTCTTGCATAAATTATTACCCCCTTTAATTCTTAAACAATTCATTTCATAGTTACGCACCAACTTTCTTTAAAACATCTTAAAAAAATTATAATGTGCTTATCTTGTTTTTACAGCCCCACAAACAAAAAAAGATAACTCAATCATAGCTATCAAAATTATAAAAAAATGAAAAATAGTAGTCATACTTATGGCCGAAGTTATGGCCATTAAAAACTCATTTTTTCCAAAATAATCAAAACAAAAGAAAAGCAGGATAAACCTGTTTACAAAGAACTAGCCAGTGGCTAGTTTTCCCTTATTTCATAAGGTATTAATAAAAACACAAGTGTTTACATTTTTAATATTTGTTATACAATCGTTAACTTTGTCTTTTTCTGAAACCCTTATAAATAAAGGCTTCCTAAATTGTGTTTAACAATCGTACACACTTTTTCAATATAAATTTTCTAAAATTTTGACCATAATTTTTAGAAATTTTACTCATTTTATGGCCATAAATATAGCCATAGTTTTGAAGAAAAATGCTGATGAAAATGTAGAAATTTGAATATGAAAAAAGCACTACTTACATTTAAAAGTAGCACTATTAGATACAATTTTATTTCATATTCTACTATATTGTATCACGCAAATTTCTATAGTCAATAAGGATTAAATGTCTGATATTTTGTTGATGAAAATGTTGATTTAAAACTTTGTGAACCATTGTAAACACTAGCATTTTTATAATAAGTACTTATGTATCATTTCGAATATTAATAGACATATTTAATTTTTTGTGTTGAATCATATAAAAAAAATTAGATTTACGATATAATTTAATTATAATTAAAGGCGGTGAATTTATGATATATCAATTAGAAAATGCTATAGTTGATGATTCAAATTTACTTATTAAATATAAATTAAATAATATATTTGAATATGCTAAAGACTTGGATCAAGAAGAAATTAATAAAATTAATAATTATGTTAATAGTAAAATTCCTAAACAAATAAACAACTATAAAATTATAAAATCAGATAATAAAATAATTGGTTGCTTATTGATTGAAAAACATTTAGATGGTGTTATCTTAGATGAAATATTTATTGAAGAAGAATATAGAAATAATGGAATTGGTACCAAAATAATAAATAATGTATTATCAAATTATTGTATCGTTTATTTATGGGTATATAAAAACAATATTAAAGCAATTAAACTATATGAAAAATTAGGCTTTCTTATTATAGAAAATACTGAAACTAGATATTTTATGAAATATTCTAAAATTGAGAATGCTAGAAATTTTTGCAAAGAAGTGAAAGAATTATCTAAGAAATATAATTTACCATTTTTTGTGGTTACTGATGGAGCAAGTGCTACTAGCAATAATGGATGTGAAGCAGTAAAAAACGCTAGGGATAATCATAAAAAATGGGAATTAGAGCATAACTTTGACCCAGAAGAAGATTGGAGTGAGAAATAATGAGACTTGTAACTTTTCAAACTTTTGATGCATTTAAAGAATTAATAAATAAAGGTTATTTAGAATGTAATGAAAAATTTATTAATTTAGAAAAAGCTGGGCCAACATATTTATGGGTTTTAGAAAAAATGAATGAGAATATATCTAACGAAAATAATACCAAATATCCTTTATGGTGTTGGGTTAAATTTAAAAATGGAATTTGTCCACCAAAACATAAAGGTGAGCCTGTAACTGGTTTTGATGTTAAAATTACTTTTAAAAAAGACAAAAAAGATATATTTGTTACTGATTTTAGAAGATACTCTTTTTTATTAAATAATATCTTTATTCCAAACAATAAAAAGGATAAAGAAAAATTTAATAAATTACTTAAAAAATATAATATTACTAATGATGATTTAAAAGCTTACGTAAGACCTGATAAGTTTAAAACACATCGAACAGATAAAGAATATTTAAATATTTGTGAAAAAATAAGAAAAAGTTTCGATAAATGTATTACAACTGATAGTGATGTACTACAAGGTTGTATATGGCGAATAAATCTTAACGAAGTAGAAAAAATAGAATTTTTAAATGATACTAATTATAGATATGGCTCTTTTAATTATGTTAGGAGTAATGGAAAAAGATTTGATTGGATAAAAGATTTTTACAAAAATCTAAAATAGATAAAAAATCATTGATACATTAAAGTTCAATGATTTAATTCAACAATTATTTTAAATTTGAAATATACTATTTTAAAGTCCTAATGATAGAGTTATATCTAATTTATCAATATGGACTTTTTCTTGTTCTAACTGTGTACCAATAGTAATATTGGTATTTATTTTGTAATCAAAATTGATTATATCTAGTGTTTTAAAATAATACGGTATATGTGTTCCGTAGGAGTCAGCACAGAGGATCAAGCCCGTGAGGGTTATTCTCTACCTGAACAACAAGAGAAGTTAAAAGATTTATGTAAATATCGTGATTATAATATTTATGGTATTTATGAAGATGCAGGAATATCAGGAAAAGATATGGAACATCGACCACAATTTCAAAAAATGCTAGAAAGTGTTAGAGATGGCAAAGTTAATGTAATAGTTGCTTATAAACTTGATAGATTAACAAGAAGTGTTAGAGATTTAGAAATACTAATTAGTGAATTAGAAAAATATAATTGTAGTTTAGAATGTGCAGTGGATGATATTAATACTTCTACTGCTAATGGAAGGTTCTTTGTAAGAATGCTAACAGTGTTGTCACAACTTGAGATTGAAAGAGTTAGTGAAAGAACTAAATTTGGAATGGTTGGAGCTATCAAAGATGGTCATATTCCAGTCAGAAAAACACTAGGTTTTATGAGAAAAGATAAGAAGTTGATTATTAATCCTGCTGAAAGTGAAATTGTAGAAAGAATATTTGATTTATATTATAAAGGTAAATCCTATCAGCAAATAGCTAATATATTTAATGATGAAAAAGTGCTAAATAAAAAATGGTATGATACGACTATATTAAAAATATTATCTAATCCATTATACAAAGGAGATTTTGTAAGTGGTACTAGGACAAGAAATCCTGTGCTTTACGAGAATGTAGTTGAACCGATTATCTCTAAAAAGTTATGGGAAGACTGTCAGGAGCAAACTAGAAAAAATACAAGAAATTATACTAGAAGAAATGACTATATTTTCTTTCAAAAAATAATTTGTCCAAATTGTCATAAAATAATGGCTTGTAAAGCTCCAGGTGGTTCTAAAAAGAAATATATTTATTATCAGTGTAATAAATGTAAAACTTATGTTAGAGAATATAAGATAGTAGAATTACTAATAGATGAAATAACAGACATAATTGAGTATGATTCGATTGTTAAAAAACACTTTGCTCCACTTTTAAAGAAAAAACTCGAAAATACGAATGAATTACTTTCTAAAGAACTATATATAAAGATAAAATAATAAGACTTAAGGATGCTTACTTAAATGAAATTATTAATTTATCAGAATATAAAGAAGATAAAACGTATTTAGAAAATAGAATTATTGATGTTGAAAAGAAAATTAAAGAGGAACAAGAATTAGAACAATACAATTTCACATTTGAAGATATAATGCTTAAAAGAGATATAGAAAGTATTAAATGTTTTATAACCCCTTTTTACGAATTAAATTTCCAAGCTAAATGGGACAAATTATCTGTATCAGAAAAACAAGAATTAATAACAAGTTATATTGATTCTATAGAAGTTATTAAAAATGATAAGGATATTAAAATAAAACATATTACTTTCAGGAAAACATTCATTGAAGAATATGCTAATATATTCAATAGTGGTGGTATTAATAGCAATCAAGAAATAAAAGCTAATGATGTGCCTATAAATATTGAAGTATCAGCACCAATGACTAGAGAAGAAATTAAGAGTTATATTAAGAAATTACAATTAAACTTTCCGATTGATTATCAAGAATTAAAGAAAGAGCAAATTAATGATCAAGAGTTTATGCTTAAATATAGTAAAGGCAATTATTTTAATGAACCTTTTAAACTAATACCTATCCTTGATAAATTTAAAATAACTAATTATGGATTAATAGAAGTACCTGTTAGTCCAATAAATATTATAAATGTTGATATTTAAGGTACATCTTTTTGTACCAACAAGAGTTGTATAATTTATTTCAAAATCTTAAATTTTGGTACAAATTAGTATATTTTCAAATGCAAATAAAGGTATATTTGTAATACAATAGTAAAACAAACAGCTGTTTTTATATATTTTTTGCTATTTTTTCGTAATACAAAAGTAAAATAAAAATAATTTTGTAATACAATTTAAAAGTTGGTAAACCCTTTATTTTAGGGATAAACTCGCCACTGGCTAGTTGTTTGTAATACACACTTATCCTGCTAAAAAGTAACTCTTGATTTGGTACATAAAAAATTATAAAACTGTTTGAATTTCTTAAAAGAAAATGTACACAATAACTTTAAAAAGGATATGAAAAGTATTATAATATTTATATAAGTTTAACTATTATTTGTGTACAAATAGATTCATTATATTTTTTGCTAATCTATCATACAAATAGTAATTTGTCGAACAGATAGAAGTGGTAAATATGTCAAAATGGTTTAAAGAGCATAAAAAAACAATAGGATGGATAATAATCCTAATAGGTATAGTTGTTGCTTGTGCAATAAATTTATTGTGGTAAATTACAAGTATACTTTAAGATGTAAATAATTTAATATTTATATCTTATTTTT
>CAJUNF010000026.1:0-4104 GCA_910587775.1 uncultured Bacilli bacterium
TTAGTAATTCCAGTAATAGATGTAATAATTTCAGGTATTTCTTTTTGCGGATTAATTAAAACACTAAATTCTTCTACAAGTTCATTATTGACATATTTTAAAGCTCCAATTTCGATAATGGAATCAATCTCATCTTTTAATCCAGTTGTTTCGGTATCAAATACGATATAATCATCGGTAAATTTTCTCATGTTTTCACTTCTTTCTTGAATCATTATAGAGAAAGAAAAAGAATTTGTCAAAAACATAAAGTATCATTTTTGGATAGGTTTATTGAGAAGTTCAAAACATTGTACCTGAGAATTTGTTAAAATTTCATAGAAAAAAGCAGCTTTTTTTTCAAAATCATAAAGAGTAGAAGATAATTTGGGTTTTAAAGGAATTATAATATTTTTCTTGATTTTATTCAGATAGTTTTGCCCACTTGTAGAAAATCCTAAAACATGAATATAATCAAGTTCAAGTGTTTCATTTATTTCTTTTGTAAGACCAAGCAAAATATGAATAATCATTCGATGAAGACGATTATAAGTATAACGTTTTGTTTTAATTCGTTTAATAAATTCCTCTAAGTTTTCTGCTTTTAAAATTTCCTTTTTTAATCTATTTTCAATCCCTTCATCAACAGTAAGATAATATTCTAAATGATGATCTGTTAAAATTTTAGACTTTAGTAAGGAGAATAATAAATGAGTATCAACTTTTTTATAGCAATCCAAAACTTTTGTTGGTACAAATTCTAAAATACTTTCATTATTTGAGAATTTTTGACGTATGTTACTTGCACTAATAATTCCTTGATTACTAGTCGTATCATGATATTGATTTGTACGAAGAATTGTATGTATTTTTATATTATAATGATTTTTTAAAATCGCTTTTGCATAAGAAATACCAAGAAGATCATTTGGTTCTTGAACTAAAAAGTCTAAATTCATTGCTTTTGATAAAGAAGTAGGATAATTCAGTCCTTGGCCTAAGTGTCTTTTTAATTGTTCAGAAAAATTTGGGGTTAGCTGGATTTGTGCCATTTTCATTAATAATTCTGCATTATCTCTTTCGCTCCCAAAAACTAAATCACTCACTTTAAAATGATGAAGTATTTCAACACTTTTTTCTGCGAAAGTATCAGCAGATTGAGTACCATAGACAACAGGTAATTCTAAAACAATATCACAACCATATTCTAAAGCAAAATTCACTTTATCTTCCTTTGATAAACAAGATACCTCTCCACGTTGTAAAAAGTATCCGTTTAAAACCAGAATTAAAATATGATTGGGAAACATCTTTTTTGTCTGCTCGATATGATAAATATGTCCATTATGAAAAGGATTGTATTCGCAAATAATTCCAACTGCTTTCATTTTGTCACTCCTTTGTGGTATTCTAGCACAAAAAAGGAAGTGTGTCTAAGTTGCGCCATAATGAAGTTTATATTATAATGAAATAGGTGATAAAAATGAATCCAATTGAGCTTGCAAGAATTACCCCAAAAGGCTATCAATTTGAAGAAAAAATCGTATTTGCAAAAGAAATTTACCAAAAAACAGATATTATCGAACTAAAAGATATAATAGTAAAAGGGGAAATCAAAAAAAATTTAGAACAAGATATTTACTTAAATGCTAGTTTAAAAGGAACAATGGTCTTACCAGATGCAAGAACTTTAGAAAACATTGATTATCCTTTTCAAATTGAAATCAATGAAAAAATTGATGATTTAAATGAAAGTATCCAAGAATATTTTGAAAAAAACAAAAATACACTTGATATTATGGGGATTTTATGGGAAAATATTGTTCTGGAAGTTCCTATTAGTATTTCTGCAAGTGAAAATACTACCATGAAAGGCAATGGCTGGGAACTAGTAGAAGAGAAAAAAGATAGTATTGATCCAAGGTTAGCTCCGTTAAGGAAGCTACTTGATTGTGAAAAGGAGTGAAAATATGTTAAAATTAGATCTTCAAGCGTTTGCGGTTCCTTTTAGAAGAACAAGTAAAACAAAAAAAAGAATGCGTCGTACTCACTTAAAAAAAGAAGTAAGTGCTATGACAAAATGTTCAAAATGTGGAGCAAACCTAAAACCACATCGTGCATGTACTGTTTGTGGAAATTACAAAGGCGAAGAAAAATTAAATATAAAAAAAGAAGAAGAATAGAATTGAAGATATTAGCTTCAATTTTTTTTTTGAACAAAATTTTAATACTTTGCTATAATGTATTAGGAAGGTGTGATGACTATGTATCACAAAAACAAGATATTTATTTTAGGAATGGCTAAAAGTGGATATGAATGTGCAAAATTATTAGCAGATGACAATGAAATATTATTAACTGATTCTAAAGAGCAAGATCAAAATCACAAGCAGGAATTACAAGATAGAAATGTTAATATTATCATTACAGATAATCCAGAATCTTTATTAGATGAGACTTATGATGTAATAATTAAAAATCCAGGTATTAATATGAAACATCCTGTAATCCAAAAAGCATTACAATTAAACATACCTGTTGTTAATGAAATGGAAGTAGCGTATCATTACTTACCAAAAAATATTACAATAATTGGTATAACTGGATCTAATGGAAAAACGACTACAACTACTTTAATTTATGAAATATTAAAAAAGAAGAATTTAAAAGTACATTTAGGAGGAAATATTGGTTATCCTTTATCAAGTATTGTGAAAGATATTAATGAAGGTGATATTCTCTTATTAGAAATATCAGATCATCAATTATTAAATATGCATGATTTTAAAACGAATATAAGTGTATTAACAAATATTTGTCCAACTCATTTAGACTTTCATAATTCTTATGAGGACTATAAAAAAACAAAAAAGAAAATATTTGCCCACCATAACGAAAAAGATTTAGCAATATTAAATGAAGGTGATATAGAATCTTTAAATGAGACAAAAGACATTTTGTCTAACAAAAGATTTTTTAAAGGAAAAGATTGCTATATAAAAGATGATGCAATCTTTGTTGATGAAGAAAAAATCATTAAATTATCAGATATTAAATTGAAAGGTAATCATAATTATGAAAATATTATGGCTTGTCTTTTAGTGGTAAAAGAATTTGGATTAAACAGAAAAGAAGTATACGAAATATTACATGAGTTTGGTGGAGTAGAACATCGTTTAGAATTTGTAAAAGAAGAAAATGGAGTTATTTATTATAATGATTCCAAATCTACTAATCCTGTTTCTACAATTACTGCATTAAAAAGCTTTGAAAGTCCTATATTACTTATATTAGGTGGGTTTGAGCGTAATCAAGATTTTTATGATTTAAAAAATCACTTAGAGTATGTAAAACATATTTATGCTATTGGTGAAACACGAGATCGAATTGCTTCCTTTGCTTCAGATTGTAAAATTGCCTGTACAAAAAGAGAAACACTTAGTGAAGCAATGAAAGAAATAAAAAAAGATGCTACAAAGGGATGTATTGTACTATTATCTCCAGCAAGTGCCTCTTGGGACCAATATGACAAATTCGAAAGTCGTGGGGAAGAATTTAAAAGATTGATTTAAAAATATTAAAATTGCTTTGATTCAAAAAGTAATTTTTTTTATAAGATAAAACATAAAATTTAAATATGAATGGAATAAAAAATAAAAAAAAGTATTTTAATACAATAATAAATATGGAAAATATAGATCAAATGTCAAATGATTTAAATCAAAGAATAAAATTGATCAAAGATAAAAAAACAAAAGATTTACTTTTTTTAGGAATCGGTACAAATAACCACTTAGCATTTTGGGATCATTTTGGACCCATGGTTGGAACACTGTAAAAAAATAATGGTATAAAATGTTATGGGGCAATGAATAAACCGATACATGCACTAAATTTTAATGATTTTATAAATAGTCATCAGAAAGAATTAAATGACTATATTATAATAGTATTAGATAGTGCCCTGTCTGTCGAAAATAAATTAGGAAAAATTCTAATTCAAACGAAAGGAATTGAACCAGGAAGGGCTACAAAAAAACATCTTTCTAAAATAGGAGATATTAGTATATGCGCTCAAACAAACTTAAATTTTTTATATGGAGATCCTGATTTAATAGAAAACGA
>CAJUNF010000026.1:4114-21015 GCA_910587775.1 uncultured Bacilli bacterium
GATATGGTTTCAACAAAAATGCTTAAAAAAATGGTTTTATTAACATATTTAGCAATTTTAAAATCAATAAAAAGTCAAAAAGAAGAAATAGATTTAAATGATTCTTTTTTAGAAGAAAAATTAAGAATATTAAAAAAACTTCCGTTAAAAGGAAGTTTTTAAATACTAGATGGTGTTCGCGGGGAGATTCGAACTCTCGACCGATCGCTTAGAAGGCGATTGCTCTATCCAACTGAGCTACGCGAACAAATCAGTTAGAACAAACTGATTATAATATACTTTATTAACTTTTGTCAATTCTCTTTTTTTATACAAAAGATGATAGTAATATTAAGATTCATTAACTTTTTGACCATCTACCAAAAAATTAACTGAAATAACATCTAAAGTATCACGCATAGATAGAGCAATAGAATATTCAACTTCTTCCAATATTTTTTGATTTTTAAAATCATCTAACAAATATTGATTAAAACTTAATTGAATATCATTTTCTAAAATTTCATAATCTAAAAGTTCTGCATTAGCATTTAAATAACTCATTAAATTTGTTTGATTCATAGGTGTACTTTTTAAACGTTCAATAATGATTTCTACTTTTTCTTTATCATTATTAGTTATCTCAGTAACAGGTACATAATAAAGAAAATCATCATACTTACTTATATAATAAGTAGTAGTTTTCACTACATTCTTGATCTTTGTTAAATCATAAACTTTATTAATTCCATAATCTCTAGTCAAAGTAGTAGGTAATTTAATTTTTGAATGTGGCAGAGTAGTTAGAAGCTCTTCATTTACATAAATAAGAATTCCTTTTACATCTCTAAGTTCTGTTAGAGAATAAATTAAACTTTCAATAATATCTTCTTCTGATTCTTTTGTCATTTTTAAAAATGTTTCATCAAAATTTAGTTTTAAAATTCCATTTTGAATATCAATTTCTTTTAGTTTAGTTCCACTTGGTATAACTGCGGTAAATCCATTAGGTAAATAATGAGATTTAGATCCATTAATAGTTAACATTTCGATCATTTCACGTGCTTGATTTAACAAGTCAGTATTTTTTAAAACTACTTTCGTTCTTGCAACATAATGATTTGGATCTAGAAGATACAAAACTGAGTAAACAGGATCATTTGTAATAACATTTGATTCAAATTGTTGATCCAATTTGGTAGGAAAAATAGAAATAATTCCAAAGATAAAAAGGGCAACAGTAGTTACTGAAATCCTTCTTAAAGCGCTTTTTCTTAACATGAAACCACCCAATAAATTTTATGTATTATTTTCCTAAATTAGAACGAAAAAAGAGTCTTCATAAGAAGACTTTTATAATAATGATATTTCACCTAATCTCAATAATTCCACAACAGCTTGAGCTCTGCCATTGACCCCCAATTTTTGCATAACATTTGAAATGTGATTACGTACTGTTTTTTCACTAATTCCCAAAAAATTTGCTATTTCCTTCGTGGACTTATTTAATACTAAAAGTTCAAAAACTTCTTGTTCTCTCACTGTTAGAATTTTATTATTCATAGCTTCCCTCACTTTCTTGATGAACCTTTTAATACTCATAGTATTTTATGAGACTTTCATCAAGTAGGTGAGTAATTGCTAGATTACTTTTGAAATTTAACAGTAATATACATTTTCTTTGGATACATCGATTGTATACTACGAATAATATTATTAGCTACATTAACATTATGATCATTTGATTCAACAACAATACTAATTTGATCATTTTGAATTTTTACAAAACTGTTTAATTGAAATTCACTTTTAATCTTTTTCTCTAATTCTTCTTCTTTTCCTTTATTAGCATTTAAAGCCATTAACTCATCATAAGCATCATTTTTTTCTTCAAGAGTTGCTGTATCATCTAAAAGAATTGTTTGTAATTCATTCATAGCTTTTAAAAGTTCTTCCTCATCATTTACTTTTAAAGCTACTAAGATACTAGATTCTTCTACATTAACATTTGCATATTCTGAATTATCGTTTGTAGTATTATTTAATATAGAGGAAAGTGCATCATCACTCATTGTGACATAGTAAATTCCCAGTACTAAAATTAAACTAAAAAGCGTTACAAACCAAAGGCCTTGTTTATTTATCATAATAATCCCTCCATAGATCTAATTAAACATATGGAAGTTCTTGGCAATTTATTACATGAAAAAATACATTTTATGCTATAATAATAAAAGAAAAGTTGGTGCCAAAATGTATCAAATAGCCCTGATATTTATGAATTTTATGTTATTTAGCTTATTTGGCTATATTGCCGAAATGACAATGTGTATTATTGTTGATCGAAAAATAACAAATCGAGGATTTTTGTGTGGTCCTATCATTCCAATTTATGGAGTAGGTAGCTTATTTTTAACAGTTTTATTAGAACCCTTTAAAGAAAATCCTCTAATTATCTTTTTCTTTGGAATTATTATTACTACTGTACTTGAATATATAACAAGTTACCTTCTTGAAAAAATATTTCATAATCGTTGGTGGGATTATAGTCAAAATAAATTTAATATTAATGGAAGAATTTGCCTTTTAAATAGTTCACTATTTGGTATTGGTTCATTAGTAATTATATATTTAGCTAATCCAATTTTTAGAGACTTTTTTGCTCAAATGAATAGAACTGCACTAATAATAAGTGCCATTGTAATATTTTGTATCTTTATATTAGATGTAATATACTCCTGTGTAGTAGCTTATAACCTAAGAAATCAAATAATTATTTTTAGTGAATTGAAAAATCAAAAATTAGCCAAAATCCCAGGAATGTTTGAAAGAATGCTAAAACGTCGGATTCATCAAATAAAACGTTATCCAAATCGTTTATTAAAAGCTTTCCCATATCTTCAAATTAGTAACGAAAAAGAATTTGCTATTGTAAAAAAATTACAAGATAAAAAGAAAAAAAACAGAAAAAAGAAAAAAAGAAAAAAATAACAGTTAACATTGTTATTTTTTTTTGACTCAAAAAAAGGAAATGGATTTGTTAAGCAATATATTATTTATGAGGAAGGTAAAAATGCAAAAGAAAGTTATTATAAAACAACGAGATCAAAAAGATTGTGGAGTATGTTGTTTAGAATCAATTATTAAGTATTATGATGGCTATATTCCAATAGAGAAAATTCGAGAAGATACACTAACAAATACCAAAGGGACTAGTGCTTACCATATGATAGAAGCATTAAAGACATATGGATTTGATGCATATGGAACTAAAGTAAAAAAAGAAGAATTTTTTAAGAGTTCTTTTCCTCTTCCAGCTATTGTACATGTTGTTTTAGATAATGGCTTAAATCATTATATGGTGCTATATGAAAAAAGAAAAAATAAGGTAATTCTTATGGATCCTGCAAACGGAAAGAAGGTGATGGATGAAGCAGATTTCTTTTGGATTTGGTCTGAGATTCTCTTAATTGCTTATCCAAAAGAAAAAATTAAAATATATGGAAAAGAAAAAAATAGCTGGACTTTAATGAATTTGTTTTTAGGAAAAGATAAGTATAAATTAAACGGAATAATTCTAATGAATTTTGTTTTTGTAATATTTGGAATTATAAGTAGCTTTTATTTGAAAATATCGTTATCTTATTTAAATCGAAAAGAAGAATTATATTGTATTATAGGTTTCTTTTTTATTATTATAATAGTAAAAATATTACTTTTTAATGAAGTATTAACAAAAACAAAGTCTCTTAATGCTCGCTTAGGAGTACTACATAGTATGAATTTTTTAGATCACTTATTTAACCTTCCTCTGTCTATTTACAAAAAGCGTAGCATTTCAGATTATTTACTTCGTTTTTGGGAAAATTTAGAACTAAAATTTATTTATACAGAAGTTTATAAAACCGCAATAATCTCTATAATATCTATATTCGGATGTTTTTATTTACTAATAAATATAAATGATACTTTTTTTCACTTTTTTCTATTCGTTTTTATTTTCTATGGAATAATAGAAGTTTTATTTCAAAGTAAATATTATAAAATTGAAAAACAATTATTAAAAGAAAAAGCAAATTTTCAAAGAAATTTACAAGAGTATATGAATAGCCTTGAGGTATATCATTATTTAAATTTGAAACCATTTTTAAAGAAAAAGAATGAACAAAATTTAATAAAATTTTTAATAATAGAAGAAAGAAAAAACAAAACTTATTTTTATTTTCTTAAAATCCAAAATTTATTAAAAGAAATTACATCTTTTGTATTTTTAACTCTAGGCATATATTTAATTCAAAAAGATAAACTAACTGTATTAAATTTTTTTATGATTCACACAATTAGCAATTATATTATAAATTCTTTAGAAAATATGATAAATTTAATACCAAAAGAGAAATATCTAAAAAATATTTTAATAAACCAAAATGAATTTCTTTTGATAGAAGAAGAGCAAAACAAAAAGAATCTTAATTTTCAAAAAGGAATGATTGAATTTATCAATGTATCCTATTCTTATAATTCGTATCATTGGATTTTAAAAGATTTGAATTTGAAAATATTAGAAGGAGAACATGTTTTATTATTAGGAAAAAATGGAAGTGGAAAAAGCACCATATGTAAATTATTAACCAATACTATTTTTCCAAATATGGGAGAAATAAAAATTAATAATGTGAACATTCAAGACTTAAATATAAATTCACTACATACAAGTGTTGTATATTTAAATCAAGGTAGTAAATTAATATCAGGAAGTATCAAAGAAAACATAATATTCGGTCGCCCATTTCATCAAAAAAAGTATCTAGAAATATGTGAAATATGCCAAATTGAAGATATAGTAAAAAAAAGACCTTTAAGATATGAAACAACTATAAATAGTGAGGATAATAATTTATCAGGAGGGGAACGTCAAAGAATTATGCTAGCAAGAACACTTTACTCAAATGGGGAAATATTTTTATTAGATGAATCATTAAGTGAAGTAGATGAAAAATTGGAAAAAGAAATAATAAAAAAAATCCGAGTATTTTTAAAAAATAAAACAATAATTTATATTAGTCATAGAAATATTAAAACATTATTTGATGAATTTATTAAATTGGAGGTTATGAATGAACGAGTCCTTATATCTTAATAAGGTATGTTTTTTAAATCAATTTGAAGAACATAGTTTGCTAATTTGTTTCATGAGCCTAATAATTTCCATTACTTTTATATTAATATGTAATTTTGAAATTCAGTTAAGCGTTCCAATAAAAGGAATTTATCAAAGCGATACAAAATCAATAAAATTCATTGCAAATTTAGAATCCATAGAAAAAATTGTTAATTGTCAAAATATAAAATTAGATAATTTAAAATATCCATTTGAAATAAAGAATATAAGTGAAATTTTATTAGATGAAACGCATCAAACGAATTACCAAATAATCGAAATAAAAAGCCCAAAAAATTTTCGAGAGAATCAAGTGGTTCAAATTCAATTATTAGATAAAAAAGATAAAATAATAAAAAAAATAGTGAAAATGATAGGAGAATAAATGAAATTAGAAAATGAAGAATTACAAAATATTTATGGAGGAGGTGCAGGTGGGTTATTCATTTTAGGTATTATTGGCTTAGGAACATTACTAGCAGGAATTATTGATGGATTTACACGCCCACTTCCATGTAATGATTAAATTGAAAAACGAAGAATTGATAAATATAGTGGGAGGATCAGATATAATATCTGCAACACTTCTTAATGCAATTACAAGATGTATGGATTGTATTTTTGAAATAGGACGAGCAATCGGTTCCTCAATTGCTCGTTTCAAAAGTGGAAATATTTGTAGCTGAACTTGAAGTAAGCTAAAAATCATTATATAATGATCTAAAGAATAAGGAGGAGTGTTATGCAAAAGAAAAATGGATTTATTGCAATTTCTTTAATATACTCCTTCTTTTTAGTCTTTTTGATGATAATGCTTTCTAGTTCAATAAAAAATGCCGAAACAAGATTGATGCTTCAAGCAATTAAGGATGATATTAAAGCCAATCTAAATAATGAATCTGAATTTATAATTACTACACTTCCAGAGAAAAATCCTATTACAAATGAGGATTATAAAAATGGAGATGAAATTAATTTTGTAGGAGAATCTTGGTTAATAATAGAAAATAGAGAAAATACAGTAGTGCTAATTTTAAAACGAGCTTTAAATAAAGAAGAAATAACATCTTCCTTAGAAATAGAATCAAATAACACAGATTATTTTAATAATTCTTGTAATGAATCAAGTTGTAAAATAAGAATGTGTATGCCAACTTACTATTCAAACTTATGCTTTTATCAATCACCTACAAATTATGAATATTACAAATGGGAAAATAGTGTTGCAAAAAAAGTATTAGAGTCATGGTTTGAAAGTAATACCAATCTACAAAAAGCTTGTAGATTGCAATTTGATTCATCTCTTGGGAAAAGAGTCTGTAGCAAAGATACAATAACTCTTATGACATTTCAGGATAATTTGGTAGAAAATCAAGGTTATATACGTTTAGCAACAGAACAAGAAGCATTACTTGGATCATCTACATGGGTTCCAAATAATGGAGGTTATTTATCAACTGAATCTTGGAGCTTAACACACCATAGTTATTCAAACGGAAAAAGTTATATATATACTAATAAAAGAGAAATAATCGAAAGTTTAGAAGTAAGAACGTTAAGACCAGTAATAGAAGTAAAGAAAAGCTAGAATTAAAAAGACCTTTATGATAATATAATAACTATAAGGAGGAATCAATATGTGGTGGATAATAGCAATTATAGCAATTGTTCTACTAATAATTATGTATGTTATCTCAACATACAATAAACTAATTACTTTAAGAAATAGAGTAAAAGATCAATGGGCTCAAATAGATGTACAATTAAAAAGACGCTTTGATTTAATTCCAAATGTTGTTAGTACAGTAAAAGGATACGCAAAACATGAAAGCGAAACCTTAGAAGGTGTTATCAAAGCAAGAAACACATTTTTATCAGCATCTACAAAAGAAGAAGAAATGCAAGCTGATGGCGAACTTACGAATGCGATTTCAAAATTATTCGCATTAACTGAAAGCTATCCAGAATTAAAAGCAAACGAAAACTTTATTACTTTACAAAATGAATTAAAGGAAACAGAAAATAAAATAGCGAGCTCAAGACAATTTTATAATGACACAGTATTTAGTTATAATAACAAAATAGAGTTATTTCCAAGTAATATGGTAGCTGGTCTATTTCATTTTAAAAAAGAGTCTTTTTTTGAAGCAAACAAAGAAGAACGAGAAAACGTTAAAGTAGAATTTTAAGCTTACCATGAGTAAGCTTATATTTTTTAAGGGGAAAAATTATGAAAAAAATCATTTTTATCTTATTACTATGTTTTATTCCATCTTTTTGTAGAGCATCTTCTATCAACTATGATATTACAAATTTTTTGATAGATGCTACAATTGAAGAAAATGGAGATTTAACAGTTCAAGAATTAATAGTTTTGGATGGAAGTTTTAATGGATATGTAAGGGAATTGCAATATGAAAATAATAAACTGGATTCATATGAAAAAGGAAATATAAATTTTTCAAATAGTGCAATTTACAATGCAGAGGGAATTAGTAATATAACTCTAAAGACTAGAAATGTTACAAATGAGATTGTTACATTTGATACATTTCAAAAAGATTTCACTCCATTAATCAAAGTAATTAATGAAAAAATGGCCAAAGATGGCAATTATATATATCGAAAAGATGAGAATTTATTAAGTTATAAAATGTATCAAAGTGCAAAAAATGAATCAATTGCCTTTTATATTTCTTACACGATTGATAAAGCAGTAGTATTACATCAAGATGTAGCAGAACTTTACTGGACATTTATAGGAAATGGATTTACAGATCAAATAAATAATTTACAAATTAAACTTCATGTTCCTAAAAATGAAAATAATGAAGAATTTTATTTCTGGGTACATGGGGATATAACTGGTGAAAGTGAAAAAATAAATAACGATACAATATTGGCAACTATGAAATCTTTAGACAAAAAATCTGTAATTGATATTCGTGTTCTTTTTTCAAAAGAGATATTAACGAATCCTGAAAGATTAAGGAATTCTGATGAAGAAGCTTTTAATAAAATTTGGAAAATTGAAGAAGAACGAGCTGAAAGTGTAAATAGACAACGAGAATTTGCTCGTCAAGTAGTAAGAGCCACAAAGATTGCAACTATAATTTATTATATTGTCTTAATCTTATTGTGGATTTACATATATTGGAAATTCGATAAAGAATATAAAAGTGATTTTCATTCAAAATATTATCGAGAGTTTACAGGAAGCTACAATGTAGAAGTAATTGATTATTTGATGAATAAAAGTATTACTCCAAATGCAATGAGCGCTTCCATCATGAATTTGATTTATAAAAAAAATATTAAAATAGAAGAAATAAAGGATAGTGTTAAGAAAAAGAAATATCTTTTCATCTATCAAAATAATGATGGTGTAACAGAAACAGAACAAGTATTATTAGATTTTTTATTTGAAAAAGTTGGAAAAGAAAATAAATTTACAACGAATGATTTAGAAAAATATGCATCTTCTACTAAAACTTGTTCTAAATTCTCAAAGTATTACACAGAATGGAAAAATTGTGTAATAAAAGATGCAGAACGTGAGAAATTTTATGAAAATAATGGAATTCCAGTTGTGCTAGGTATCTTATTTTTGCTAGTGACAATTTTAATATTTATGTTAGTAATGTATTATCATGTAGACTTCCTTCCATGTTACTTATTATTGCCTGCTGGTATAATTTTTCTATTCTATACTATATTAATTCGAAAAAGAACTAAAAAAGGAAATGAAGACTATTTACGCTGGAAAGCATTCAAAAACTTTTTAAAAGATTTTGGTAATTTTAAAGTAAAGGATTTACCAGAAATTATTTTATGGGAAAAGTATTTAGTGTATGCAACTATTTTTGGTTTAGCTTCTAATGTCTCTAAAAGTATGAATGTAAAAATGGATGAATATCAAAATTTGCCAAATGGAAGTCAAATCTTAGTAGGATGGGATCCAATTGATTTTTACATTTATCATTCAATATGTTCCTCAATTAGTCATTCGGTTACCAAAAGTATCAATGCAAGTGCTGTAGCTAGTTCAAGAAATACGATTTCAGGCTCTGGAGGAGGATTTTCTGGAGGTGCTGGCTTTGGCGGTGGTGGTGGCGGAGGCCACGGTTTCTAAAACGATTTTCTAATCGTTTTTCTTGTTTTATAAATAATATTAAGCTACAATGTTTATGGAAAAGGAGTTTATTATGATAAAAGAATTCAAAGAGTTTATTAAACGCGGAAATGTCATGGATCTTGCAGTGGGAGTTATAGTAGGTGGAGCGTTTTCAAGTATTGTAACGTCTTTAGTAAACAATATTTTAACTCCGATTTTAGGAATCTTTTTAGGAGGAATTGATTTTAGTGGTTTATCATTTACAATAAACGATGCTAATATCAATTATGGATTATTCCTTCAAAGTATAATTGATTTTTTAATTATAGCCTTTTGCATCTTTTTGTTAATAAAAGTTATTAATAAAATAATGGCTGTTGGCAAAAAAGAAGAACCAAAAAAAGAAGAAAAGAAAATCACCAAAAGTACAGAAGTCGTGTTACTAGAAGAAATTCGTGACTTATTAGCTCATAAAGCATCTAAAAAAGAACCTAAAAAAAAGAAAAATCAAAAAGAAAGTTGAAATGATTAAGCTTTCTTTTTTTTGAAAAAAAATTATGCTAAAATGAGTTTGTGGTGGTACGATGGAGTACTTATTAGATAACAATATAATAAATGTAAAAATAATTCGAAAAAATATTAAGAATCTTTATATGCGTTTTGAAAATACAAATACTTTATTAGTTACATGTAACCTATTTATAAGAGAAAAAGAAATAATGAATATTTTAAAGAAAAATATGAATGCTTTATTAAAGATGTATGATCAAAAAAAGAAAGAAGAAGAAAAAGAATCATACTTTTACTATTTAGGAACTCCTTACATTCCAGTTTTAGATGGTATAACGAAAACACCAACTTTCGATAATCAAAAAATAATCGCAAAAGATCAAAAAACTTTAGATCGCTTTTATCAAAAAGAGTGCAATAGAATATTCCAAAGTGAAATAGAAAGAATAATTCCTTTTTTTGAAAACATTCCTAAATTTACGTTAAAAATTAGAAATATGAAAACGAGATGGGGAGTAAATAATCGCGGAAATAATACTATTACTTTAAATAGCGAATTATTAAAGAAAGATTTAGATTTATTAGATTATGTTATAATTCATGAATTGTGTCATTTTTATGAAGCAAATCACAGTAAGGCTTTTTGGAAACATGTAGAAGAATACTATCCAAAATACAAAGAAGCTAGAAAAAGATTGAGAGGGTAATATGAAAATAGAATCACTGCAAAATAATCGTGTAAAAGAATGGTGTAAATTAAAAGAAAAAAAGTATCGCGATCAATTTAATTGCTTTTTGATAGAAGGAACACATTTACTAAAAGAAGCCCTAAAGATGAATTTAGTAAAAGAAATTATTGCAATAGATACATCATTTGAACAACAAGATATTCCACTTTATGAAGTAACACCTGAAATCTTAAAAAAAATTTCAAATCAAGTAAGTAGCACCAATGTAATAGCAGTTTGTGAAAAAAAGAAAATAGAAAAGATTAAAGGAAATGTTTGCCTTCTTGATGACATTCAAGATCCTGGAAATTTAGGCACTATTATTCGAAGCGCTGTAGCTTTTAATATAAATACTCTAATTTTAAGTAATGCTACTGTAGATTTATATAATGAAAAAGTAATTAGATCTAGTGAAGGTATGATATTTCATTGCAACATTATTAAACAAGATTTAAAAGAAGCTTGTAAAATGTTAGAAAAAGAAAAATATAAAATATATGGAACAGATGTAGTAGATGGAAAGAAACTCCAAGACATAACTTTTTCTCAAAAAAATGCTATTATAATTGGCAATGAAGGAAAAGGAATGCATGAACAATTAAAAGAATATTGCCAAGAAAAAATTTATATTCCAATGACATCTTCTTGTGAAAGTTTAAATGCAGGAGTATCAGCAAGTATCATTTTTTATGAAATGCAAAAGTAGAAAAGAGTAATAATATGTCATATATTTATTTAGGAAAAATAGTAAATACACATGGAATTAAAGGAGAACTGCGTTTAATAAGTGATTTTGATTTAAAAGATTTAGTTTTTAAAAAAGGTTTCTCAGTTTATATTGGAGAAGAAAAACGAAAAGAAATCATTAATAGTTATCGACCTCATAAACAATATGATATGATCACACTAGAAGGATATACTAATATTAATGAGGTATTAGGAGATTTAAAAAAAAGCGTATATATCAAAAAAGAAGATCTAAATTTACAGGAATCTGAATATTTATTAGAAGAATTATTAGATTGTTATGTAACAGAAAAAAATAAAACAATTGGACAAATTAAAGAAATTGTGTATAATAAAGCCAATATTTTGTTGAAAGTAAAAAGCGCTGAAGGGAAAATTTTTTATATTCCATATAATGATGTCTTTATAAAAAATGTGAATATAGCCAAAAAAAGCGTAGAAGGTGAAAATATTCAGGGGTTGATTATATGAAAATCGATATTCTAACATTGTTTCCGAATATGTTTGATGGATTTTTATCCGAATCAATAATACATCGTGCCATTGAAAAGGGTTTAGTACAGATTAATATTATTAATTTTCGGGATTTTTCTAAATTATCAAATAGTCAAGTAGATGATACTCCTTATGGAGGTGGCGGCGGTATGGTATTACGCTGTGAGCCTCTTGTTGAAGCAATCGAATCAATAAAGAAAGAAGATTCTAAAATCTTATTAATGTGTCCACAAGGAAAAAAGTATAATCAAAAAATTGCTGAAAGATTAAAAAATGAAAAACACATTATATTTGTTTGCGGGCATTATGAAGGATTTGACGAAAGAATAAGAGATTATGTAGACGAAGAAATATCAATTGGAGATTATGTATTAACAGGTGGAGAATTACCTGCTATGGTAATATCCGATAGTATTATTCGCTTACTAAAAGGTGTAATTAAAGAAGAATCATACCTAAATGAATCATTCCAAAATAATTTGCTAGATTATCCAACTTACACAAAGCCTTACGATTTTCGAGGAAAAAAAGTTCCAGATATTTTGTTAAGTGGTGATCATGCTAAAATTGCTTTATGGCGAAAAAATATGCAAGAAAAAAGAACAGAAGAAAAGCGTAGCGACCTAAAAAGGGGAGAAGAAAATGAGTAGTTTTTCATTACAAAAAGATAAAAAGAGAAAAAAAATAAATGATTTGCAAGTTCCAGTTGAAGGATTTCATATGAAACCACATTTAAAAAAACACGAATCCTTAGTAGAGATTAATGAAATTATATTAATAGAAGATAAAGCGAAAAAGCAAATGATTTTGAAACAATTTGATCGAACCTTTAGGAAATTAGTGGCTATGGTAATAGATGTAACAGAGAGTGATTCAACAGCTTCAGATTGTATGATAGCTTTAAATGAAGTAACAAAAGTAGCAGATATGATAAGAAGAAAATATGAGAAAGATTTAAAGAAAAAAGATTTCGAAAAGCTGTTAAAAAAATGCTGGATGTTAGATCAACAATTAAAACAGAAATTATTAACAATTAGAACAAATCAAATGATGCAACAAATGGCAATAAATACTGAAACAGAAGAACGTGGCCGGGGGCGTTAAAAATATTTGCCAAAAAATAAAATTATATGCTATACTATAAAAGATTTTAAAATTTTTAATCCGCTGAGTTCATACTTATGATTAATAAAAAAATAAGAAAGGAAATGATTTTATGACAAATCTCGTAGACAAAATTAACAAAAAACATATTCGCCCAGATGTTCCTGAATTCCGCGTTGGAGATACAGTACGTGTAAATGTTTGGGTAAAAGAAGGAAAAAAAGAAAGAATCCAAGCTTTTGAAGGATTAGTAATAGCTAAAAAAGGTGGAAGCGTTTCTGAAACTTTTACAGTTCGTAAAAAAAGTGGAGGAATTGGAGTAACAAGAGTATTCCCTGTAAACGCACCTACAATTGATTCTATTGTAGTAGTGAAAAAAGGTATGGTACGTCGTGCTAAACTTAACTTCATAAAGGGAATGCGTAAAGAATATAAAGTAAAAGAAAGAAATTAGGATATTACCTAATTTTTTTTTGAAAGGAAATAGCTATGAAAAAACAAATAGACTATGAAAGAAACTTAATAAGCCAAAATGTAGAATTACTAGTAGGAATTCTGAATAGAGACAAAATAGAAGATATAGATATTCCATATTTCAAAGAATTACTTAATTTTTTAAATTCTCCTTGTCAAAATAATAATTATATTTATAAATTAATAGTACTTCACAAACTACTTCAAGCAAAAAATTATTTTGATGAAAAGGGAATAATCTTATTTCAAACTTTGCAAACCATCGTCTTGATTTTAAATTTTCCAACTGCTGCGATAAAAAAAGTAATAGAAATTTTTGAAGAATATGTAAAAGAATTAGAAAAACTAAATTTAATGAATTTATCTGATGAAGAAAAAATTACAAGATTAATTGATAATTACTTACTAAAAAATGCCAAAAGTACAAAATTTCAAACGTTAAAGTATTCAAACTAGTTTTGTAAAAGTATAGGAAATAGGATATAATATTTTAGAAAAGAAGGTTTGAAATGAAAATAATTCGAGATATTACTCCATATGTAATAATTTTATTTGTAGTAATTTTAATACGAACTTTTATAGTAACCCCAATTAAAGTAAATGGATCTAGTATGTATAATACATTAGATGGAAAAGAAATTATGCTTTTATGGAAACTAGGAAATTTAGAAAGATATGATATAGTCGTTGCAAAAACCCCTGATGATACACTAATTAAAAGACTGTATGCTTTTCCAGGAGAAACAATAGAATGTAAAAATGGAAAAATTTTTATAAATGACCAAGAAATTATAGATTCCTATGCATTTGGAGAAACTGCAGATTTTCCTAAAATTACTTTAAAAGAAAATGAATATTTTTTAATGGGAGATAATCGTTTAGTGTCACTTGATAGTAGAAGAATAGGTCCCATCAAAAAAGAGCAAATAGAAGGAACTACAAATTTTATCATATTCCCATTTTCTAAATTTGGAACAGTAAAGGATTAGAAACATGAAAGCTATAACAATAAAACAACCTTGGGCAACATTAATTATGGAAGGCTACAAGGAATACGAATTTAGAACTTGGAAAACAAAATATCGTGGAGAAATATTAATTCATGCTGGAAAAAGTTTAGACAAAAAAGCAATGAAAAGATTTGAACATTTAAATTTAGAATATCCAGTTGGCAAAATAATAGCAAAAGCAACTATTACTGATTGTATTAAAGTTGATGATGAATTAAGAAATATACTAGCTAGAAAAGATCCACTAGTATACCAAGGAGTTATATCTAAATCTTCAAAAGACTGGAATGGATACGGATTTAAACTAGAAAATATTCAAAAAATAGAGCCAATAAATGCAAACGGAAAATTAAGTTTCTGGGATTTTAATATTTAGAGAAAAGGGACGATAATATGATTATAAATTATTCAGATCAAGAGGTAATAAAAGGAAAAAAAATCTATATTTTTAGCAGGACCAACCCCACGAGGAGAAAATGCCAAGTCATGGAGAGCAGAAGCATGCCAAATTTTAGAGCAAATGCAGTTTGATGGAGTAGTCTATGTTCCTGAATATTCTACTTGGAAACCAAAAGAAGATTATGTAGACCAAGCAATGTGGGAAAGAGTGGCATTAACAAACGCTACTGTAATTTTATTTTGGATTCCTAGAAAATTACCTGATATGCCTGGTTTTACTACAAATGTTGAATTTGGATATTGGTTACATAGTAAAAAAGTAATTTATTGAAGACCAAATAATGCCACTAAAACGAAATATCTTGATTAGCTATATAAATTAGATTATAACAAAGATCCTCATGAAAATTTGCAAGAAGCATTAAAATCTTCCCAAGAACTCGTAGAATATTTATACAATAAATAAAAAAAGTAATAGAGGTAAAATATGATACACAAAATGAATTTAAATAACAATCCATTTAAACGTATAAAAAATGGAACTAAAACTATAGAATTGCGTTTAAATGATGAAAAAAGGCAACTGTTGAAAATAGGGGATTTAATCGAATTTACAAATAGAGTATCATTAGAAACGATAATAGTAGAAGTAAAATCACTATATAGATATTCAAACTTCAAAGAATTATATAAACATTTTGATAAAATATCAATAGGGTATGATAAAGAACAATTAGCTGATCCTAAAGATATGGAACAATACTACTCAAAAGAAGAACAAGAAAAATATGGAGTTATTGCCATTGAAATAATTATTTCCAAGCAGATGTGCCCCTAGCAAAATCTTTAAAAGAGTTTAAGTAATGAAAGAAACATATGAATTACAAAATAGAAGAATTTAATATTGAAAAGTATAAATTATTTGATAAAAAAAATATCTAGATGGTATCCATACAAAATACGACAAATATAAACTGGAGTATGGGGATGAATGTAAAACCATAGTGGAACCCTTGTAAACAATGGCTTTATTCAAAAGAAATCACAAATATAACTAAAATTAAAGAAAAATTAGAAACAAGATATTGCATTATTATAGTTATAAAAAGTCTATATAAGTAGGTGAAATCATGGCAAATAATCAATATATAATGATTCTGAATGGT
The DNA here is from genome assembly GCA_910587775.1 of uncultured Bacilli bacterium. Lineage (GTDB taxonomy): Bacteria > Bacillota_I > Bacilli_A > RF39 > UBA660 > MGBC162267. Next base: position 20,002 of record CAJUNF010000026.1, read on the forward strand.
AATGATATTGGAATAAGTAAAATAGAACTAAGCAAAGAGGAATTATATATTGTAGATAAAATTGGTAAATATAGTTTATGTGTACATATATATAATTGGAAAGAGATTAATAATGCAGAAATAGGGAAAAAGCAAAATATTGAATTTAATGAATATTGTTTTGGTGAAAACAATGAATCAGCTTTGATTTGGCCAACTAATGTTTATATTGAAAAGCCGACAAAAAATTCTATAATCTTTTATTTTAAATTTGATGACTTTTCAGATGCATGTTATATGAATAAAAGAAATTATTTTGATATTGAATTGAATTCTCTTGAAGTTAAAGTTAATATAAACTATAACGATGTCCAAGAAAATTCAATTGTATATAGATTTTAACTGATGTAGTAATATATTTAGAAAGAAGTGATATAAATGGATTATAGATATGAGACCAAAGATGAAACAAGAGAATTTCACAAGCACAGAAAGGCTTTTATCATTTTAAATGATATGCTAGAATTTTTGCCAGAAGAAAGCACAATGTCACATTTTGAATATTGTCAAACTAAAGGATTGGATAAAAATAGTTTTAATAAAATTACAAGAGGATATTATTTAAATGGAAAAGTAGTTTTTTATAAAGATAATTTTATATTTGATGAAAACTTAATTAATGAAGCCTTGAATTATTTGAAGGAAATATCCTCAAAGGTTGTAGCGGATGAGTTTGAGATATATTTTGGACAGTTACCAGAAGAAAATTTTGCACTAGATTTTCATTATGGAAAATATTCTAATGGAACTATTTTAAAAAGGAAGTGATATAAATGAACAACAATAAAGGGCAAAATCAGACAAATGTCAACTGGGGGATTGGATAAAAAGACACCTATAGTGGGAACCTTATAAATAAAGGTTTTGCTTAAAATAATTTTTCCACGTTTAGATAAAATTAAGGAAAAAAAGGTGAATACAAATGAAAAATAATTTACAAATAACTACTCATGATTTTTTAATTTATCGTGATGA
>CAJUNF010000027.1 GCA_910587775.1 uncultured Bacilli bacterium
ATTTACTCTCTAGTTTATAACACTAAGTTTATCACTTTTTCATACTTTTTACTAGTTATTTCTAAGTAATAATAACTATCGCAAACAAAAAAAGAGATTCTTAAATCTCTTCAAATATTCCAATAAACATATTCTTTTTGCCCTTTTTAATAACAAATATTCGTTCTTCAATGGCTAAATCTTTCTGAATAATATATTCCAAATCCATAACTTTTTTATTATTAAAAGAAATAGCTCCTGCCAAAATCATCTCTCTCGCTTCTCGTTTACTAGAAACAATTTTACTATTAACTAAAGCTTCTACTATATTTTCTTTGTCATTTAACTGCACTTGGGGAACTTCTTTCATATTTTCTAAAATATCTTGTGCTGTTAAATTTTTGATATCTTCACTAAATAAAGATTCACTTATTTTTTTTGCATGCTCAAACTCTGCTTCTCCATGTAAGAATGTAATAACTTCATGTGCCAAAGTTTTTTGAGCTATACGTTGTTCTGGTTTTTGATTATGTTCAGTCATAATTTGTTCAATTTCTTCTTTACTTAGGAAAGTAAATTTCTTCAAATATTCTTCCATCATAACATCTTCAAAATTTAACAAATATTGATACATTTCATAACTAGAAGTCATTTCTTTATCAAGCCACAAAGCATTACCATAACTCTTCCCTAATTTCTTACCAGTAGAATCAGTAATTAAAGGTACAGAAAAAGCATATACTTCTTCATTATTAAGTTTTCGAATAATCTCAATTCCTGTTGTTAAGTTTCCCCATTGATCAGATCCTCCAAATTGCAAATTAACGCCATAATGATCATGTAAATATTTAAAATCATATCCTTGAATTAACATATAAGAAAATTCAGCATAAGAAATTCCAACTTCCATTTGACGTTTTACCAAATCCTTATTTACCATATAATTTACATTGATATATTTTCCAACATCTCTTAAAAAATCAATATAATTCATATCTTTAAACCAATCAAAATTATTTACAATTTGAATATCTTCACCAAATAATTTAGTCATCTGTTTTTTTATTTTTTCAAAATTATTTTCAATAACAGAAATTTCTGCTTTTTCTCTTTCTCCAGTTCCTCTTGGATCTCCAACTCTTCCAGTAGCACCACCAACTAAAATCATCGCATTATGACCAGCTCTTTTTAACCGTTCAACTAGTAAGAATGTTGGAAATTGTCCAATATGCAAACTCTTCGCAGTTGGATCAGCACCAATATAAAAAGTTAATCCACCTTTATTTAATTTTTCTTTTAACTCTGAACTAGAACAATCCTTAATTAATCCCCTATATTCTAAATCCTCATAAAAATTCATAAAATTTCCTCCTATTTTTTTACAATTTTTTTAATTCAATTAATAATTTTTAAAAAATAATTTTCCCGTGTTTCATTATAATAACCTCACTACCATCTTTTAATGTAGCTACAATTTCTAAATCACGAGTTCCTATCATAAAATCAATATGTGTACTAGAATCATTCATTCCCATTTCAAATAACTGATTCTTACTACTTTCTAAACCATTTTGAAAGCAATCTGGAAAACCTTTCCCTAAAGCTAAATGACAACTTGCATTTTCATCATACAATGTTGTTTCAAAAATAATTCCACTTTGATTAATAATAGAATCATAATCCACTAATGCTATTTCTCCTAAATAATGTGATCCATCATCCGTTTCAACAATATGTTTTAAAGTTTCAAAATTTGTATTAGCACCATAATCTATTACTCTACCATGTTGAAACCGAAACCAAAATTGATCAATTAATACGCCATTATAAAAAAGTGGTTTTGAACTATAAACTATTCCATTTACGCTATCACGTCTTGGAGTTGTAAATATCTCTAAAGATGGCATATTAACAATTCTATCCCCTTCTTTAGCCATCTTAAAAACATAATTATCTGGAAGTTCTAAAGTAAAATCTGTACCATTTTCGCTAAAGTAATGTAAACTAGATATTTTTATGCTGTTAAGAATCTGTATACGCCTTTGTAAATCATCATAATATTCATCCCAAGCTTTTTTAGGATCCTCTTCATTTATTTTACAAACATCTAAAATAAGATTCCATAAATCATCAAATGCATTTTTAGAATTAGGTAATATTTTACTTGCCCATTCTTCATTAGATGCAGCACAAATACACCATGAAACCTCACCACTTAGTTGCTTTTTTCGAAAAACTTCAACTCTCTTTTCTAATTCTTTTGAAACATCTGAAAGTAATTTCGAAGAAACTCCATCATTAATAAATGGAATAGGAGATGAAATAAATAAGAAAGCGCCTTTATTTGTAGCAACATCATTATAAATATGTCGATCAAAAAGTGGATTTTGTAATATTTCTTCCAAAGAAGAATTTAAGTATAACCTCCGACATTCATAATTATTCCTGACATCAAAATAAACGATACTTCCTATTTGCTCAGCTTCTTCTTTTAAAATGTTCATAAAATCAATATTAAACTCATTACCAATGATCAACAACTCTTGAGAATTTTTCAAATTCAAACAATCTTGAATTAAAAATTTTGCATATTTACGTATCTTCTCTTTCATAGTTTCTCCTTTCAAAATGAAAAAGATACTTATAATGAAAGGACGAGAAACCCCGTGGTACCACCTTTACTTATAAGTATCTACTTATCACTTTATTTGATAACGGCCAAAAACCGATTTAACTCCCAAATTGTAATTTCTAAGTATTTCTTGTTTTACTCACATCTACCGTAAAATTTCTTTCATTTACCAAAATACTCTTCTTAAATTTGTTCCTCGTTAATTAATAACATCCTATCACAACTATTTTTTGGTTGCAACTTTTTTTGGTTTTATAATATCTTTTTGTTCTTCTCCATGTTCTAAACGATTAATAATTTCTCTTAAAACTTCTGCTGTTTTTTCTTTTACATCATTTGCAGCTTTCTCAATTACTGGAGTACCTTTTTCACGAGCAACTTCCATTAACTCTTCGGCTTTTTTCTTAATTTGTGTAGCTTTTGTTTTTGCAACTTCTAATACTTTTTCTTTATCTAAATCTTTTAACTCAGCTTTTAAATCCTCAAGCTTTTCCATTAAATTATCTTTTACTTCTTCATAGTCAATTTCTTTAATTTGTTCCATTAACTCATTCATTTTATTTTTTAAATCTTTACGAGTTTCACTACCTTCTTTTGGAGCAAATAAAACTCCTAATCCTGCACCTATTAAAGCACCTGTTAATAATGTTCCAAATCCATGTTTTTTACTCATTTTCTTTTACCCTCCTTTTTAACTACAATTGTAGTTTCTTCCTTTTCTTTTAAAAACATTTTCGTAATAAAAGATGTAACAATTTCTATAATTTTATCTGTTACAAGCACAATCTTATCTGTTGCAGTATCAACTATAGAAAAAATACCATCTAAAGAATGAACTTTTTCATTGATATTATCCACAACTCTAGAAGCTTTGCCTATTACTATAATAAGACGAATTCCTAAAATAATTCCTACAATTAAAATAATAATTAATAAAATATAAATGACTATTGGTAAAAAGTCTAACCAAAAACTCATTATTCACCATCCTCCCTTGTTTCATACATAGAATCAATCAAATCAAACAAATCATTTTCTAAAGTTTCATCAGCTAATTTTTCTTCCATTGTTTTCTTTTTTGGACGATCTAATATTTCAAGCTCTTGTTCTTGTTCTATTGCAGACCCAATTGGTTCTTCTTCTATATTAAATGAATAATCCTCTACTTTTGTATCCTCTATTGGCAGAGAAATTACCTCTTCAGAAGCAGATTGTAACAATTCATCCAATTCTTTTTCAACTTTTGGTTTCGGAGTTTCTGGTTTATAAAAATCTTTCACTGGTGTATTTAAAGTCTTTTCTATATCATCTTCCAAAGTACCAAAAGCTTTCTTTCTTACACTATCAACATCAATTACTTTTTTCTCTTCACTACGTACAACAATATCTTCTTTTTTATAATTTTTATCTAGTACACCATATACTGGAGAAATAACTGGAGATGGCTTAAATTTCTTTACGTTATCTCTAGAAATATGATCACGTACTTCTCTATTTTCTCTAACTTCTCTAGTTTTTTTAGGTTCTCTAACACTATTGTATTCATAATCAAAAGATGTATTATTTCCTCTTGATCTAGGTTGTGCTTCAACTTCTTTTGATACTACTGGCTTAGTACGCATTCTAGTTTCTGCACTCTTCTCACGTTCATAAGTTGGTGGAACTATTTTTTCTTCCTTTTTTATACTATCAAATTCTTGTTCATCAAAAATAGGAAAATTAAATGTAGGTTCTGCTTTAAATAATTCTCTATCACTTATAATATCGTCATCATCTGCATCAAAAGTCATTTTTACAGCATCTTTTTTCTTTGCTACTTCTTTTTTTACAGGTTGTATTTTTTCAGTACTTGCTGGTACTTCTGCTTCAGGAATTTCAATTTCTTCTTCCTCAAATAATACATTTTTTAATTTATTTAGTAATCCCATGATTACACCTTCCTTATTTGATAAAATCCATATCAGGAACATCTTCAAGATCTTTATACTGATCATATTGTTCCACAATTTCCAAATAGTTACTTTCTGTTTTTGCAGTTTCAAAAATATTAAATTCTAACTCATTGGAACTTAAAATATTATCTCCCATCAAACTCCCCAAAACAGTATCATTATAGGTTACTGATTCTAAGATTGCCATCGCATAAGCAACACTTTTCTTAATATCCTTTTCAGTTACTATCACTTCTATTTTAGCATAATTATACATGATTTCAACAAAATATTTATCTTCTTCTAAGCTTTTTATTTGTAAGTATCCAAAAAGATTTCCCTTAAACAAAGCTTTAGAGTAATAATATTCTTCATTTTCTTCATATTCTTCTCTCACAGAATTGAAATAACTTACAACATCCACATACATATAATAAGCATATTGATCACTATATATCACTTCATTATAATCCTGACTAGTAATATTTTTCATCCCTCTAGGCAGGTAATACTTATAGCCTGTTCGATACACATTTGTAATACTTACGTTACTAGTCATGCCATAAGCCAAAATATTCTCAAGTGACTCTTCTTTAGTAGAAGTACATCCTGACAAGCAAATTATAAAGATACATAATATAATAACTTTTTTCAAAGGATTACCTCCAAACTGTCTTTTTTAATTATAACAAAAAATAAAAACTCAGACAAGTATGACAAAAGAGCTACACTTAGCTCTTATTGTTTAAATTTATACTTAGCAAAATCAACTTGTTCAATTAACTCACACTTTAATAAAACCGAAAGAAGATCACCTGCTCTAGATTTTTGAACATTTAATAAATCTACAATGTCCTCTCTTCCAAAAATTTGGTTATATCGAAATTTAAGAAATAATGATTCCACTTGATCATAAGTTTTTAATCGCATATTTTTGGGTAATTTTTTATGTAATTGAATAATAAAAAGATTATGTTCCCATTCAGATTCTTTTGAATTCATCTGATCCGCTGTTTCTTTCATATATCCTTTGTTAGGAAAAGTAACTTTGAAAAAAGAACTTGTAGAATAAAAACTAGGCTTTTTCCCAAAATCTTGATAAGAATCTAAAATACGAACCAGCCCACTTCCTCTTCGCTCCATTAAATTTAAACGATTAAAAATATCTGATATTATTCGATTTCTACGTATAGAAGATATTTGAGAAATATCTAAATCTTGTACACAACTTCCATCAATCATCCCACCTGGCGAAACTATTTCTAATCTATCATCAAACATATCAATGTGAATTTCTGATCCTAAAATTTGATAATCTCGATGAATAATTGCATTTACAATTGCCTCTCTAACAGCTCGTAAAGGATAATCTTCAACTTCAATTCGTTTCATTCCTTCAATCTTCCAACTAAGTTTTGAATAGTTTTTTACAAACAATTCAGAATTCTGAAGTAAAGATAATATACTTCCACTATATTCCTTATCATCAATAGCATCGCCTTTTACATTTCCCTTTTTTAACCCATTCCATCTAGTACAAAATATTCTAGATTGTGGTAATAATCCTTGATCAGATAACAATAATCCAGCGTTGGTTAAGGTATCATTAGTTGATAATTCTAAAGAAACATAATCCTTCTTTTGTTCTAAAGATTTTCCTGTTTCTTCTTTTAATGTTGCATTCAATAACGTAAAACTCATATCCGAAATACAATATTTGCTTGATAATTCATCAAAAGTAGTATTTTGACCTTTTAAAATCAAATTATCTAAAATATGTTTTGGAGCTGGAATAGACTGATTTCCAGAACGAATAAATGCTTCTTTTCCTCCATCCGATTTATAATAATAGGGAGTTTTAGGACCATCACCAACTTTTACTACTAAAAGATCTCTTTCATTTTCGCAAAAAGTATTTAACTCATATCGTGGTATAGGAACAATTTTACTATTAATTAATTCCGTAATTTTTTCTGAATCTTTAAGTATATCATCTAACCCAACAGGAAAATGATCACTATCTCTAACACCAAATAATAAAAGTCCACCTGTTGAATTTGCAAATGCCGAAACAGACTTCAACCAACTTTTAGGTTTATTTAATTCTACTTTTTCTTTAAAATCAATATTGGTTGTTTCTGCATTTTCATAATCCTTTAATTTCATTTTAACCACCTCTAAAAAATTGAATAATACCGGTCGGTTTGAACGGAAAACCGGTCAGTTTGAACGGAAAACCGGTCAGTTTGAATGGAAAACCGGTCAGTTTGAACGGAAAACCGGTCACTTACTTTTTTTTGCTTCTAAATAATTAATTTTATAACCAAGCTGCGAAAACTTTTTTTCATATTCTGTTTCAACATTAAAAATTTCAGTACTGTGTAAATCCATGCTTACCTTCTCTAAAATATACCCATACTTACTTAAATCTTCTAGACTACTAGCAAATAAAACAATATTATCTGTTTTTTGAATAATATGACAATCACTTTTAAATATACTATCATAAAGTTTCAAAAAAGTCTGACTAGTAAGACGCCTTTCATGATGACGGTTCTTCGGCCATGGATCAGAGAAATTTAAATAAAGAGTTTCAATATCTTTATAAAAAACTTCATTTATCTTCTTAGCATCAAAACACATAAACTTAATATTATCTAATTTTTCTTCATCACACTTTTGGATTGCTCTTACTAAAACACTATCGTATTTTTCAACACCTATAAAATTGATATCAGGATATTTTTTAGCCATTCCAATCAAAAAATTACCTTTTCCAGTTCCTATTTCTAAATGAATCGGGTTTTCATTTTTAAAAAGTTTTTTTATAATTCCTTTATAATTCATAGGATCTTCTACAAAATAACTACTGCTTTTTAAAATAACATCTGCATTTTTAACATTTCTAAGACGCATACTATCACTACTTTCTTTTTTAAAACATATAATAAAAATAAGGAGGGTTTTTAATGAGAAAAGACCGAAATACATTTTTTGAAGGATCTAATATGAATATGGCATCATATAATTCCAATACACCTATGATGCCACCAATGAACGCAAGTGCATCTGCTTCACAAAGCTTTTATGCAAATATGCCTATGCCTTTTAATCCAATGATGACACCAATGATGACTCCCACAAACATGAATGATTCAAACATAAACGAATTAGAAAGCAGAATAGCTAAACTAGAACGAAATATGAATCGACTAGAAAACCGTGTAAGTAAACTAGAAGGAAATACTTATTATACAACTTCTGATACTTACGAATCTTCCAGCTCCAGTGGAATGTATATGGTTTAGGAAAGACTTATCTTACCAAAGGTAAGTTTTTTTATAATTTTATTCAAATAGGATTTTCCAAAAACACTTTCCAAGATTCCCATTTTATAAGAGGTAAATAAATAAACAAATGCTCCAACTAAAGAAATAATACCAACGTATAAAATACAAGAAATTCTAGAAGTATAATGAATTGGAATGATTACTTTTAAAATACACACCACAACAATCATCAAAGTTAATGGAATTAAAATTTTAAATAATAACTCAAACACACTACGATAAGATAACTTATGATCTTTACGAAGTAAAACCAAAGCTAAAATAATACTAGAAGTATATCCAATAATCGTTGCTACACACGCTCCAATAAAAGCATCTAATCCTAAATGATGAAATAAGATCATTAATGGAATATCTAATAAAGCATTTAAAAAGAATCCTAATATAGATGTAAAATAAACAGCTTTAAACTTATTTAAACTATGTAGTGTTGAGCTAGTAATTGTATATAAATTAAAGAAAATAGAGACAAAAATATAAATAGAAAAAATGTAAGATCCAAACTCATTATATCCATAAAAAATACTCCAAACGGGCTTTGATAACAAACATAAACCCAATACCATTGGCAAACACACGAACAATATAATTTGCAGCGCTTTATTTAATTTATGATTTACAATATTCCACTTCTTTAATGTATAAGCTTCAACAATATTTGGAATTAAACTAACGCTCATTCCCATTGCTACTGAACTAACAATCATCATAATCTTACCACCCCATGTAGTTATAGAAGTAGTAATATATTCTGCTGTTAAGGCATCAAACCCCAAATAATCAAGTGTTCTTAAGATAAATACCATATCTATAAAATTATAAATCGATACAGCAACATCAATAATAATAAATGGAACTGCATATATCACAATTTTTTTTAAAATAGCTTTATTTGAAATATCATCTTTTGGTAAATCAGAAACCAAATGAAGCTGTTTTTTATTTTTTCGAATTTTAGCTACAATATAAAAAGTTGCTGCAAGACCTCCTGCACAAGCTCCAAAAACAGCAATACCAATAGCTGTAGTTAAAGATAAATGAAAAATATTTAATGCAAGATAACTTCCACCTAAAATAAAAATAATTCGTACTACTTGCTCTATTACCTGACTAATGCTAGATACATTAATAATATTATGACCCTGTAAATATCCTTTTGAAACACTTAAATATGGAATTACTAATAAAGCAAAAGAAACACAACGAATTACAAAACTAACTTGTTCAATTGTACTTCCACCAGTTAAATCTCCTAATATTATTTTCGAAACACTTGGTGCAAATAAAAATAATAAACAAAATACAACTACTGAAATAAAACTAATAAGCTGTTTACCTAAACGATAAGCTCTTACTTTTGCATCCAATTTACCAAGAGTATTAAACTCATTGATTACTTTACTAATTGCAATTGGAAGACCAGCGGATGAAATATCTAAAAAAATAATATAAATATTGTATGCATATGCATATAATGCTGCACCTTCTACTCCAATCGTAGCATAAAAAGGAATAACATATAGCATCCCAAGTATCTTAACAAAAACAATAGCTAAAGTTGCAATTAAGGTTCCCTCAATAAAAGAACTTTTCTTCATTTTTAACCACTCATTCTTTTTCACAGTAAATCACCATCGCAGAAAAACAATAAATTTGTTCTTCTCCAAAAACACTTGCACTTACTGCATATTTAATATCAATTATATCAGCATTCAAAACAGAAAGAAACCCGTTTATTTTTTCTTCTAAATCTTTTTCATGAGATTCATCAAAACACTTTACTTTCATGATTCCACCTCAAAATAACTATATCAAAGATCCTTGTCGAAAAAAGGACCTTCATGATATAATCTTCCATGAAGGTGAAAAAATGAAACATTCTAAAATAATTTTAAGCACATTAATCATACTATTAATAATTATCAGTGTAGTAGTATACTTTAAAAACAATACCTATAAAATTAATTTCTATGTAGATAATAAACTTGTTGAAGAAAAAGAAATTAGAAAAAATAATTATCTAACAAGTCCAGAAAAACCAGAAAAAGAAGGCTTTGTTTTTATTGGATGGTATACAGATAATGGTGAAGTATTTGACTTTGAAAAAACACAAATTAATAAAAACATAAACTTATATGCTAAATGGGCAACTATTGTAACAAACGAAAAGGATCAATAATAGATCCTTTTTAATTTTATATACTAAGTACTATCAATGATTCATAAATTCACTCCTTAGCTTTAATCATTTATAAATATAAATTAAAAAAAACTTAAAAATTATATTCTTAAGTTCTCTTTAAAATATGCCATTCCATGATTCATGAGTTGGTTTATTAGCAGGACATTGATCAAACATTACATCTAATCTAGCATCTTTTGTATATACAAAATTGCCTCCATACACAATTGTTGCTAATTTAGAACTTCCATTAAACATTCCATAATAATCCACCACTTTATGGGTATCAAAATTACTGATATCCAAATATTCTAAATTCTTCATACTAAAAAAAGCATTTACTAAATGTTCTACATTACCAGTATTAAAATGACTTAGATCTAATCTAGTTAAACTTCTACAATTTGCAAACATTTCCCACATAGTAGTTACCTTACTTGTATCAAAATTACTAATATCTAATTCTTCTAAATTTCCCATTCCAGAAAACATATTAGACATATATATGACATTACTAGTATTGAAACTATTAAGATTTAATTTTCTAAGTTGATTTAAAGAGGAAAACATATTGCTCATATTAGTAACATTTGAAGTATCAAATTTACTTACATCTAAGCTTGTTAATTGAATCATATTATTAAACATAGTATCCATAGTAGTTACCTTACTTGTATTAAAATTACTTACATCTAAAGTTGTTAAACTTACCATTCCATCAAACATATAAGCCATATTTGTTACATTAGATGTATGAAAATTACTTAAATCTAATTCTATTAAACTCTTACAATTTTGAAACATTCCACTCATACTAGTTACATTTGATGTATCAAATTTACTTACATCTAAGCTTGTTAATTGAATCATATTATTAAACATAGAATTCATATTAGTTACCTTACTTGTATTAAAATTACTTACATCTAAATCTTTCATATTAAATAGTCCTTGAAACATTGCTCCCATATTTGTTACATTTGACGTATCAAAACTACTAAGATCCAATTCTATTAAACTACTCATTCCATCAAACATATAAGACGTTCCTTTTACTTTACTAGTATTAAAACTACTTAAATCCAATTCTATTAAACTCTTACAATTTTGAAACATTGCTCCCATATTCGTTGTACTTGATGTATCAAAATTACTTACATCTAAATGAGTTAAATTTATCATGTTAAAAAACATATAAGCCATTCCAACTACTTTACTACTATCAAAACTACTTAAATCTAAACGAGTTAAACTCTTACAATTTTGAAACATAAAAGTCATATCTGTTACCTTTGATGTATCAAAATTACTTACATCTAAACTGGATAACTTCGCCATTCCAGAAAACATAGAATACATATTAGTAACATTACTTGTATCAAAATTCTCTATCCCTTGTATTTCAACTGCACTAATAAAATTTTTAAATAAATCTTTAGAATTTGGATTTGCTTTCACTCCTCCAATAGATTGAAGATATAGTGTATACTTCCCCTCATCTGTATCATCTAATACTAAATATGCCATAACACTTTTATCTTGATTATGTGATACATCAAATATTAACTCTTCTCTCGTCTCATGAGGATTCATTACAGACTCAATAACTATTGTCTTAATATTCTCTCGATAATCCTTTTGCCAAAAAGCTTCATTTTCATTTTGGATCATTAAAGTTCCACTTTTAACAAATTGATCTGCTTTATAAGTGGTTATGATACTTATTTTTCCTTTATAACTTGCATTCATACTATCATCACTTGGAGGTGTATCATAATCCATCCATAATCTTAACTTAAATTCTTTTGTTTCATTCTTCCTTAAAGTCCCTGTAAGCAATTGATATGCTTTTGTTGCTCCTTCAATTGTTTTTTCAACCTCAATATCACTACTTAATTTATGATTTACTGAAACTTTATTATTTTCTTGTATTCCTGCTTTTACATACATATCTGGCAATATTTTAACTTCACTATTTTGCATCATCGTTTCTAAATTAATTTGATAACTTGCATAACTATCACATATATTTTTCAATTTAAAACTATATGCTGTATTCTTTAATCCTTCTTCATCACTTACTGGATACGCATTATTTAAAACAACGCTCTCTCCTTCTAAAAACTCTATTTGAAAACAATCCGTCGATACTATATTTTTATCTGTTTGTTCTTTTGAAATAAACCAAAATGCATAACTACTCCCAAGAAAAATTAATAATACACTAAAAGTTCCAACTATTCCATAAATCATTCTTTTCTTACTCATAAATACAACACCATATTTAAAGATGAACATCCTTAATAGATCATCTACCCTTTATTCTCATATTACATTGTTTATTTTAATTTGGAATGTTTATAACACAAAAAAGATATATTTTTTTCAATATATCTTCTTAAATAATTCAAAACTTTTCTATTTTATAACCAAATTTACAATCTTATTTGGAACTACAATACTTTTAACAATTTCTTTATTTTCTAAATAAGTTTTAATTTTTTCATCTTTCATGGCTATTTCTAATACACTTTCTTTTTCTAAATCCATCGGAATAGTAATTTCACTACGAAGTTTTCCATTTATTTGAACTCCAATAGTAATTTCACTTTCAATAGTCTTTTCTTCTTCATAAGTTGGCCATGGCTCATATGTAATTGTTTCAGTATGTCCTAGTAACTCCCAAATTTCCTCAGTTATAAAAGGAGCAATTGGATTTAACATTTTAATAAATCCTTCTGCATAAATTTTCGGAAATACACTTTCCTTATAAACAGCATTAATAAATATCATCATTTGACTAATCGCTGTATTAAAGTTTAATGATTCTAAATCATTTGTAACCTTTTTCACAGTTTGATGATAAATTCTCTCTAGATTTTTGTTTTCTTTTGCTTGAACCATATCTGAATCAAATAAACGCCATACACGATCTAAAAACTTTTTAGCACCAATAACCCCTTCCATACTCCAAGGTTTATCTGCTTCAAGTGGTCCCATAAACATTTCATAAAATCTTAACGTATCAGCTCCATAATCACGAATGATATCATTAGGATTTACAGAATACTTAGGAAATCTTTTTCCCATTTTAATTCCATTTGCTCCTAAAATCATACCTTGGTGAACTAATTTTTGAAATGGTTCTTCTGTTGGCGCAATTCCTTTATCATATAAATAGCGATTCCACATTCTTGAATATAGTAAATGTCCAACTGCATGCTCTGGTCCTCCAACATATAAATCTACAGGCATCCAGTGCTTCATAAGTTCTTTATTAGCAATTTCTTTATCATTATGTGGATCAATATAACGAAGGAAATACCAACTAGATCCTGCACTTCCTGGCATCGTGCTCGTTTCCATTTTTCCTTTTTTTCCGTCTATCTCTACATTAACCCAATCAGTAGCTTTATTAAGTGGACTAGCACCTGTTTTACTTGGAGAATAATCTTCAAGTTCAGGAAGAACTAAAGGTAACTTCGTATCATCTAAAGGAGACATTGTTCCATCTTCATAATGAACAATTGGTATAGGCTCTCCCCAATATCTTTGACGAGCAAAGATCCAATCACGCAAACGATAATTAACCTTTTTTGATCCAATTTGATTTTCTTCTAGCCAAAGAATCATCTTATCAATAGCTTCTTCTTTATTTAATCCATCTAAAAATTCAGAATTAATATGGATTCCATCTTCTGTAAAAGCATGATCTCCACTACAGATATAATCCCAAACAATTTTATGAGAATCGACACTTAGCCAATTAGACAATTCACTTTCTTGAATCCAAAATGGCTCTTGAACTTCTTTTTCTGTTAAAGATAGTTCTTCTTGAGCTTTAGAATTTAATACAATTTCTACAATTGTATTAGTAGTAAGACGATTAACTCCTTTATGAGCAGCATAAAAAGTATCTTGATAAACAAATGGTACAATACGAATACTTTTAATATCTTTGCATCCTGTCTCTTCAAATAACTCACGCTTTGCAGCTTCAATTACATCTTCATCTTGTTCAATTCCACCCATTGGGAATGTCTGCCAATTAAATTTTTGGTAACGTACTCCCAAATACTCATTTTCATAATGTGCAACCACAATTACTGTATTTCTTTCTGTATTTTCTTTTCCTTCTTGTGGAGGATTTTCCTGATCCAAATGCCTTGGAGCCAAAACAGAAACAATTGGAATATTAAATTTCTTAGCAAATTCAAAATCTCTATCATCATGTGCAGGAACTGCCATAATAGCTCCAGTTCCATATGTCACAAGTACATAATCACTAATCCAAATTGGTATTTCTTTTTGGTTTACTGGATTAATTGCATAAGCTCCAGTAAAAACACCAGTTTTTTCTTTATTAAGTTCAGTTCTTTCAAGTTCTGATTTATGAGCACATTCTTTTTTATAATCTAAAACCAAAGATTTTTGTTCCTCACTCATAATTTGCTCTACTAACTCATGTTCTGGAGCTAACACACAATAAGTAGCACCAAACAAAGTATCTGGTCTTGTTGTAAAAACAGTAAACTTTACATCATGATCTTTAACTTGAAAGTCTACCAAAGCACCAGTAGATTTACCAATCCAATTACGTTGAATTTCTTTCGTTGATTCTGGCCAGTTTAAAGATTCTAACCCACTAAGTAATTTATCAGCATAACGTGGCATATCAATTACCCATTGTTTCATATTCTTTCTTACAACAGGATATCCTCCTCGCTCACTTTTTCCATCAATTACTTCATCATTTGCAAGTACAGTACCTAACTCTTCACACCAGTTTACTGGCATATCTTTTAAAGTAGCAAGACCATCTTTATAAAGTTGCTTAAAAATCCATTGTGTCCAATGATAATATTCTTTATCACACGTAGAAATCTCTTTATCCCAATCATAAGAAAGTCCTACTAATCGAAGTTGACTTTTAAATGTCTCAATATTAGATTTTGTAAATCCTTCTGGATGATTACCTGTTTTAATTGCATATTGCTCAGCTGGAAGACCAAAAGAATCAAATCCCATTGGATGTAACACATTATATCCTTGCATTCTCTTCATTCTTGCCACAATATCCGTTGCTGTATAACCCTCTACATGCCCACAGTGAAGTGCTACTCCAGATGGGTAAGGAAACATATCTAAAGCATAATATTTTGGTTTACTAAAATCCCATACATCTGTTTTAAATGTTTGATGATCTTCCCAATACTTTCTCCATTTTTCTTCTATTTTCTTAAAATCCATAACTCTCACCTATTTCTTTCCATATTTTTTTTCTAAATGTCTTCCATAAATTTCATATATTGCATAAATTAGCAAGAAAAGAAAAACAAACCCAATCAAAAGTTGCCAAATCATATCAAATGGAAGTAACATGATAGCTGTCGCTACAAAAGATATAATAAAAGCGTTCATTAAACTAATTGGAATAATAAATTTCCAATAATCAAGTTTTCGTACATCTAAATGAAACTTACGAATTAAGTAACTAATTTCTCCAATACTTTTCTCTTTTCCTCTTTTAATCTTATATCTTAAAAGAAAAAAATAAACAACAAATATTACTAGAAAAAATACACTAAACCACAAAAACTGATATAAATAATGTTCCATAACATTCCTCCCAAAAAATAAAAAAAGAGCAACATCCATAAGGACGAATTGCTCGTGGTACCACCTTAATTCCTAATTTTTTTAAAATTAGCTTAAATATTTGATAAGGGAAAATAAACCCATCACATCCAAAAGCAAGTTCATAAAATTCTTTTGTTTATTTACACCAACCATAAACTCTCTATAAAAAGAATATTTACTACTACTCTTTCTTCATCGCTTAAAATGATTATAGAAAAAATAAAATTATTTTGCAAGCACTTTTTAAACATCTAATAAAAAACACAAAAAAACTTTTTTTACATAGCCTATAATAAGAGGTGAAATATGAATAATAATTATACATATGGAAAAGATACTTATATTTATAACGATAAAAATGGCATCAAAGTATCTAAATTTAATGTAATAGCACCACCCCAACATCAAAACGGATTAGTAGGATTAGAATATTTAATGACACCACTTCCTATCTACGATAATCCAAATTACAAAGCAAGTGATAAATTAAAAAATAAAGTTGCTATTATTACAGGTGGAGATAGTGGACTTGGAAGAGCCGCTGCAATTGCTTTTGCAAAAGAAGGGGCAAAACTTGTAATTCCATATTATAATGAACACAAAGATGCTTTATTAACAAAAAAAGAAATCGAAAAATATGGCGGTAATTGTCTATTATTACCAGGAGATTTAACAGATCCAAAATTTTCAAAAGAAATTGTTTCTAAAACTCTATCAACATTTGGAAAAATTGACATATTAGTAAATAACGCAGGAGTACAATATCAAAGCGACGAATTAACAAGTATTTCAGATGAACAATTTGATTGGACCATAAAAGTAAATGTTTATGGACTATTTTATTTAACAAAGGCTTGCTTACCATACTTAAAAAAAGGAAGTTCTATTATTAATTTAACTTCTATTACTACTTTTGAAGGAGAACCACAATTAATTGATTATGTAACAAGTAAAGGAGCAATAGTAGGATTTACAAGATCTCTTGCCAAAAATCTAGCATTAAAAGGAATACGAGTTAATGCTATAGCTCCAGGATTTTTTTGGACTCCATTACAACCAAATTGTTGGGTAAAAGAAAAAATACCAACTCTCGGAGCTAATTCTCCTATGGGTCGCGGTGCACATCCTTATGAACTGGCCCCAACCTTTGTTTTTCTAGCAAGCGATGATTCATCATATATGACTGGCCAAATCATCCACAACAATGGAGGACAAATTATGGCATAAAAAAATTCTAGTTTTTTCTAGAATTTTTTTATTAATCTTTATAAAGATTATAAAAAGCAGATCTCTGTGGATAAATAGCTTCACTACCAAGTTCTTCTTCAATTCTCATAAGTTGATTATATTTAGCAATACGCTCACTTCTTGATAAAGATCCTGTTTTAAATTGACCAGCATTAAATGCTACAACTATATCAGCAATTGTAGTATCTTCTGTCTCTCCAGAACGATGAGAAACTATATTAGTATATCCATGTTTCTTTGCCATTTCCATAGCATCAAAAGTTTCAGTTAATGTACCTATTTGGTTTACTTTAATTAAAATAGAATTAGCAATTTCTTTAGAAATACCTTCTTGAAAAATAGAAGTATTAGTAACAAATAAATCATCACCCACTAATTGCACTTTTTTTCCTAAACGCTCTGTAAGTTTTTTCCATCCATCCCAGTCTCGTTCTCCAAGACCATCTTCAATTGATATAATTGGATATTTATTTACTAACTCTTCATACCAAGAAATCATATCATCACTTGTTTTAGTTCCTTCTCCACTTTTTACTAAATCATAATTACCAGTTTCTGGATTATAAAATTCACTTGCTGCTACATCCATAGCAATAAAAACATCTTCTCCTGGTTTATATCCTGCTTTTGTTATTGCATCAACAATACACTCAAGTGGAGCTTCATTATTTTCTAAATTTGGTGCAAATCCACCTTCATCTCCAACTGCTGTAACTTGTCCTTTTTCTTTTAAAACTTTTTTTAATTGATGAAATATTTCTGCTCCCATACGTACGGCTTCATGAAAAGATTTAGCACCAACTGGCATAATCATATATTCTTGAAAATCTACTGAACTATCAGCATGAGCTCCACCATTTAAAACATTCATCATTGGTACTGGCATGGTCTTAGCATTCACACCACCTAAATAGCGATATAAACTCATTCCATAGTGATCAGCTGCAGCTCTTGCAACAGCCATACTTACACCTAATAAAGCATTTGCTCCATATTTAGACTTATCTTTTGTACCATCAGCATTAATTAAAGCTTTATCAATTGCTACTTGATCCGTTACATCCATTCCAACAATAACATCTCTTAAAACATTATTAACATTATCTACAGCTTTTAAAACACCTTTCCCAAGATATCTTGATGAATCTCCATCTCGAAGTTCTAATGCTTCTCTCTCACCAGTAGATGCTCCACTTGGCACAATTGCACGACCAAAATCACCACACTCTGTGATAACTTCTACCTCTACAGTAGGATTTCCTCTAGAATCTAATATTTCTCTAGCATATACATCTCTTATTATTGACATTGATTGTCCTCCTTATAAACCAATTATAACACTTTTCAAAAAAGTCGTATCAAAAAAATATCAAAATTAAATACTTAACACAATTCGAAATCAGTCATTACTATTTGCATAACCATAAGTATGAGCAAATGCATACATTCCAGCACTACTACCTGAAGAATAGCCTAAACCAACAGAATCACGAATAAATTAAAGTATTTGATTTAAAATAAAAAAAATCATCTTGATCCATGAACTAATTTGTCTAGTCCGCGATCCATATATAGCTGTACCAAACGGAGCCACTTCTCCCGTTGCATTCTTATCACATACGATACTACTTACTGCTTTTCCACTTTCTTTTGTTGGAATACTT
>CAJUNF010000028.1 GCA_910587775.1 uncultured Bacilli bacterium
ATAACAAACAAAAAGTAAACAGTTTTTATCTGTCTACTTTTATCTTACTAGTTCATAGTTTATAGATGTCTATGTAGTTTTTTTATTTTCTTTTTCCATGTATAACTTCTGGGCTACTTGATAATTCTTGTAAAACTTGTAAATAAGTTTCTTCCATCATAAAATTTAACTCTTGTAAAGAATTCGTTGTATTATCAAATTGATTTATTAAAATATCTTGATAAACTTCAAAATAAGGAAGATGGTTTCGAATAAATTGCTTTTGAAATTCTGTAAGTACAGCTGGAGCATTAATATATCCAAATGTATCTTCAACTTTCAAATCAGAAGTCGAATAATAAATTTGCAAAGTTCCTTCTTTACAAATTGCTTCATCAAAATAATAATGTGTATCATCACCAATAAGAACATTTCTAAAAGTTTTCAAATGTACTGATTGATTAGATAAAGGCATAAGTGCGTAATAATGCTCACTTAAATTAGAGGTACGAATAACTCCTTCAATCTCATTATCTGGATATATATAAAGAAAAGCGTAATTTCTTAAATCTTGAATATCTGGGTAAACAAGAAAATCTTTTTGATTAGAGTCAAAAGGCTGTACTACATTTTTGTTTTGGTAAAAATGAATCATTGTATTACCTCCCAAGATTAATATAAAAATTATCTTAGCAAAAGAACTTTTAAAAAGCAAATTTAAAAAGTAAAAAAAAGTCTAAAAATATTTCGTCGATTTTTTAGGATTTATGCAAAATTTCTCCTTGATTTTCATAGGATATACTGCTATAATCGATTCTGTATGACGGCGAAGATGTGCAAGGTTGCTGATACACTTGGAAGAGTTGATAAGACTATCCGATGATCGGGTAATTTGCAACGGAGCTAGTCTATACTAGATATAGGCGAAAGGAGGACATGTAACATGTCAAAAAGTAGAGTACGTATTAACTTAAAAGCTTTTGATAATAAAACATTAGATTTAGCTGCAGGAAAAATCGTAGATACTGTAAAAAGATTAGGAGGAAAAGTTTCTGGGCCAGTGCCTCTTCCAACTGAAATTGAAAGAGTAACTGTACTAAGAGCTGTGCATAAATATAAAGACTCTCGTGAACAATTTGAAAGTCGTACACACAAGAGACTTATTGATATAGCAACCCCTAGTAAAGAAATCGTTGATGCTTTAACACATTTAGATTTACCAAGTGGTGTTGACATTGACATTAAATTATAATTTTAAGAAAGGAAAACAAAGATGAAAAAAGGAATCTTAGGACGTAAAGTCGGAATGACACAAGTATTCACAAAAGATGGAAAATTAATTCCTGTAACTGTAATAAGTGTAGAACCAAATACGGTAATGCAAGTAAAAACAGTTGAATCTGATGGATATAGTGCAATTCAACTTGGCGTAGTAGACAAGAAAGAAAAAAATTCGAGTCGTGCAAGTATTGGACACGCAAAAAAAGCTAATACAACACCTAAGCGCTTCTTAAAAGAAATAAGAGATGTAGAAGCTACTTACCAAGTAGGAGATAAAATAAGCGCTGATGTATTCTCTGTTGGAGAAGTAGTAGATGTTACAGGAACCTCTAAAGGAAAAGGTTTTGCAGGTTCTATTAAACGTCATAATCAAGCTCGTGGACCTATGGCTCATGGATCACATTATCATAGAGGACCAGGTTCTCTAGGTACAATGCTTCCAAAAAGAGTATTAAAAGGACACAGACTTCCAGGACATATGGGTTGTGAAACAATTACTATCCAAAACCTAGAAATCATTGAAGCAAACGCATTAGAAAACTACATTTTAGTAAGTGGAAATGTTCCAGGAACTAAAAATTCATTAGTTTTAATTAAATCAGCTGTAAAAAATTCTCGTAAAAGTAATCCAAAAGAAGTTTTATCTTATGTAGAAGAAACTGTTGTGGATGAAGTTGTAGAGGAAACAGTTGTAGAAAATGAAAGTGCTGAAGTAGTTGAAGAAGTAGTAGAAAATACTCAAGAAGAAACTACAGAAAGTGCACAGTAGAGTCACGATAGGAGGATAATTAAATGGCAAAAGTTGAACTTAAAAATTTAAAAAACGAAAAAGTTAAAGATCTAAGCATTAGTGATTCTATTTGGAAAATCGAAGTGAATGACGATTGCTTAAAGAAAATGATCAGATTACAACTTGCTGCGACACGTCAAGGAACAGCTAAAACAAAAACTCGTAGTGAAGTATCTGGTGGTGGAAGAAAACCTTGGAAACAAAAAGGTACAGGACGCGCAAGACAAGGTTCTATCCGTGCTACACAGTGGCGTGGAGGTGGAATCGCTGGAGGAGTACAACCTCGTGATTACACATTCAAAATTAATAAAAAAGAAAGAGTACTTGCTCTTAAAAGTGCTTTAACAGATAAGTTAAATACAAAAGCTTTATTCGTATTTGATAACTTAGAATTACCTAGTTTAAAAACAAAAGAATTAAAGAACTTTGTTGAAACTGCAAATTTAGAAGGAAAAGTTTTATTTGTTACTGCAAGTGATAATGAAAACTTATACATGGCTTCACGTAACCTTGGTTACACTTATGTATTATATATTGATGATATTAATGTTTATGATATTGTTAATGCCGATACACTAGTATTAGATGAAGCAGCTCTAAATAAATTAGAGGAGGTGCTAAAGAATGCATAATCCAGATATTATTTTAGGACCAGTCATTACTGAAAAAAGTATGAGTGAACAACAAAATGGTGTTTATACATTCAAAGTAGCGAAAACTGCAACAAAAACTCAAATCAAAAGTGAAATTGAAAATCATTTTGGAGTAAAAGTATTAAATGTTAGAACTTTAAATACAAAAGCAAAAGATCGCCGTGTTGGTAAATACACAGGAAAAACAAAAACTTATAAGAAAGCAATCGTAACCTTAGCTGAAGGTTCTACGATTGAAATGTAAGGGAGTGAGTAATAATGGCAATTAAAAAATATAAACCAACGACTAATGGACGTCGTGGAATGTCTACTTTAAAAAATGAAGAATTAACAAAAACTGCTCCTACAAAAAGCTTACTTAAAAAAGCAAATAAAACAGGTGGAAGAAATAACCAAGGTAAATTAACTGTTCGTCACATTGGTGGTGGAGCAAAAAGAAAATACCGTGTTATTGATTTCAAAAGAGATAAAGTTGGTATTACAGGACGTGTTGCATCAATTGAATATGATCCAAATCGTAATGCAAATATCGCTTTAATTAATTACTTAGATGGAGAAAAAAGATATATTATTGCTCCAAAAGGTTTAACTGTTGGAACAATTATCGAAAATGGAGAAAAAGCTGATATCAAAGTTGGTAATGCCCTACCACTTATGAACATTCCAGTTGGTACTGTAATTCACTGTATTGAAATGAAACCTGGAAAAGGTGCACAACTTTGTCGTTCTGCTGGATCTTCCGCTCAAATTCTAGGACGTGAAGATAAATACGTATTAGTAAGACTTCAATCAGGTGAAACAAGAAAAATTCTTGGAACTTGTATTGCTACGATTGGTGTAGTAGGAAACGAAGATTACGAACTCGTTAATATCGGAAAAGCTGGACGTACAAGACACATGGGTATTAAACCAACAAACCGTGGATCTGTAATGAATCCAAACGACCATCCACATGGTGGTGGAGAAGGACGTACACCAGTTGGACGTAAGAGCCCAATGACTCCTTGGGGTAAACCTGCACTTGGATATAAAACCAGAAAAAATAAGAAAGCTTCTGACAAACTTATTGTTAGTAGAAGAAAGAAATAGGAGGGTTTAGAACATGGCTAGAAGTTTAAAAAAAGGACCTTATGTATTTGAAAGATTACTTAAAAGAGTTCAAGAATTAAATAAAAATAATAAAAAAGAAGTTATTAAGACTTGGTCACGTCGTTCTACAATTTATCCTGACTTTGTTGGACACACATTTGCAGTACACAATGGAAAAGAATTTATTCCAGTATATGTTACAGAAGAAATGGTTGGACACAAATTAGGAGAATTTGCTATGACTCGTAAATTCGGCGGACACGCAGGTCAAAAGTAGGAGGTATTAAATGAAAACTTATGCAATTCATAAAAGTGCTATGATAGCTCCAAGAAAAGCAAGAATGACTCTTGACCTAATTCGCGGAAAAGACGTTGCTACTGCGGAAGCTATTTTAGATACGACTAATACAAAAGGAAGTCGTTTAATAAAAAAAGTATTAAAAAGTGCTGTTGCTAATGCTGTAAATAATAATGGCGCAAAAGAAGATGAATTATTTATTTCTACTTGCTTCATTAATCCAGGACCTGTATACAAAAGAATTAAATTCGCAAGTCGTGGAAATGTAGATAGAAGAGATAAAAGAACAAGCCACATTTATGTTGAAGTAAGTGATGGAAAAAGTGAAGGAGGCAATAAATAATGGGACAAAAAGTTAATCCAATAGGATATAGACTTGGAGTAAACAAAGATTGGGATTCAAAATGGTATGCCAATAAAAAAGAATTTGGTTCTAAATTAATTCAAGATATCAAAATTCGTGAATACTTAGATACTAAATTAAAAGATGCTGGAATTGCCTCAGTAACAATTGAAAGAAAAAAAGAGCGTACAGAAGTTAATATCTATACTGCAAAACCAGGTGTTATTATTGGACGTGGTGGAGAAGATATCGAAAAATTACGTGACGCTTTAAAGAAAGTATCTGGTGTAGATATTTATGTTTCAATTATTGAAGTAAAAAATGCAGATTTAAATGCACAATTAGTAGCAAAAAATATTGCTGCTCAAATTGAAAATCGTGCTCCATTTAGAAGTGCACAAAAAAGAGCTATCAGAAATACTATGAAAGCTGGAGCAAAAGGAATTAAAACTTCTGTTTCAGGACGTCTTGGTGGAGCTGAAATGGCTCGTACAGAAGGATATACAGAAGGAACTGTACCTCTACATACAATCCGTGCAGATATTGATTATGCAACTGCAGAAGCAAATACTACTTACGGAAAAATTGGTGTAAAAGTATGGATCTATAAAGGTGAAATCCTTCCTAGTAAAAAAAATATGAAGGAGAGTGATGAGCATGTTAATGCCAAAAAGAACTAAGTATAGAAAACCTCATCGCTTAACTTATGACGGACATGCAAAAGGAAACACAGAATTACATTTTGGTGAATTCGGATTAATGGCCAAAGAAGGAAATTATATCAGTGCTCGTCAAATAGAGGCTGCTCGTATTGCTATGACACGTTTTATGAAACGTGGTGGAAAAGTTTATATTAATATTTTCCCACACTTAGCAAGAACAAAAAAACCTTTAGAAACACGTCAAGGAAAAGGTAAAGGTTCAGTAGAAGAATGGGTAGCTGTAGTAAAAGAAGGAAAGATTATGTTTGAAATTTCTGGTGTAACTGAAGAAATTGCAAGAGAAGCATTAAGACTTGCAGCACATAAACTTCCAATCAAATGTAAATTCGTGAAAAAAGATGACATGAATGGTGGTGATTCTCTTGAAGGCTAGTGAAATTAGAAAATTAACAAGAGAAGAAATCGAGAAAAAAATCAAAGATTCAAAAAGTGAATTATTAGATTTAAGAATGAAAGCTGCTACAGGATCTTTAGAGAAACCATCAAAACTTGATGCAATCAAAAAAGATGTAGCTCGTATGATGACAGTTTTAAATGAAATGAAAAAAGAAGAACAGGGAGGTAACAAATAATGGAAGAAAAAAGATCAGAATTAATTGGTAAAGTTGTAAGTGCCAAAAATGATAAAACCATTACTGTTTTAGTTGAAACCCACAAAAAACATCCTCTATATGGAAAAAGAGTAAAATATTCCAAAAAATATACTGCACATGACGAATCAAATAAGGCTAAAGAGGGAGATACAGTAAAAATTAGAAGTACAAGACCATTATCAAAAACAAAAAGATATGAGCTTGTTGAAGTTCTAATCGAAGCTGTTATCCTATAGGAGGTATTCTTTATGGTAATGCAAGAATCAAGACTTAAAGTTGCTGATAATACAGGAGCTAGAGAAGTTTTAGTAATCAGATGTTTAGGTGGAAGTACCAGAAGAACTGCTAATATCGGTGACATCGTCGTATGTACTGTTAAAAAAGCAATTCCTAATAGTAACATGAAAAAAGGTAAAGTTGTGAAAGCAGTTATAGTAAGAAGTGTAGAAGGCGTTAGAAGAAAAGATGGAAGTTATATTAAATTTGATGACAATGCATGTGTATTAATCAAAGATGATAAAACTCCAATCGGAACAAGAGTATTAGGACCTGTTGCAAGAGAATTACGTGAAAAAGAATTCAACAAAATTGTCTCTTTAGCACCAGAGGTTTTATAGGAGGTTAATCTATGAAAATAAAAGTTGGCGACAATGTAAAAATCTTAGCTGGAAAAGATAGAGGAAAAACCGGAATGGTTACCAAAACTTTGAAGAAAGAAGATCGTGTAGTTGTGGAAGGAATCAATGTTGTTAAAAGACATATGAAACCAAACCAAATGAACCAAAATGGTGGAATTGTAGAATTAAACGCTCCAATCCATGTATCTAACGTAAAAAAAATTGAAACTACTTCTGAAAAAACTAAGAAAGCAAAGAAAGATTAGTTAGTGGGTGAAAATATGAGTAATTTAAGTAAATTATATAAAGAAACAATCATTAAAGATTTAATGAAAGAGTTTAACTACAAAACAGTTATGCAAGTCCCAAAACTAGAAAAAATTGTCATTAATATGGGAGTTGGTGAAGGAGCTAGAGATGAAAAATTTATCGAAGCTGCAATCGCTGACTTAGAAGCAATCACTGGTCAAAAAGCCGTTGTAACAAAAGCTCGTAAATCTATTGCTGGATTTAAATTGAGAGAAGGACAAACAATCGGTGTAAAAGTTACCCTTCGTGGTGAAAAAATGTATTATTTCATGGAAAAATTAATTAATGTTGCCCTTCCTCGTGTAAGAGATTTCCGTGGTATTTCAAAAAGTTCATTTGATGGACATGGAAACTATACTTTAGGAATTAAAGAACAATTAATATTCCCAGAAATTGAATATGATAATGTATTAAAAATCAGAGGAATGGATATTGTATTCGTTACTACTGCAAATACTAATGAAGAAGCTGAAAAGCTATTAAGAGCATTTAAAATGCCTTTTAGAAATTAAGGAGGACAAGAATCATGGCAAAAACAAGTTTAAAAGTAAAACAACAAAGAGCTCCAAAATTTACATCACGTGCTTATACTCGTTGTGAAAGATGCGGAAGACCTCATGGTGTCCTTCGTAAATACAAATTATGTCGTATTTGCTTTAGAGAATTAGCAAATAAAGGACAAATCCCTGGCATGAAGAAAGCTAGCTGGTAGGAAGGAGGAATTAAATTATGGTAGCAGATAAAATTGCAGATATGCTTACAAGAATTCGTAATGCAAATCAATTAAAATATGATACAGTTGAAGTAATTGGAACAAAAATGACTTTAGGAATTGCAGAAATTCTAAAAAAAGAAGGATACATTAGCGAATATGCTTATGAAAAAAGTCCTAAGGGAGATAAATTAACTTTAACTTTAAAATATGGAGAAAAGAAAGAACGTGTAATTACGGGACTTAAAAGAATTAGTAAATCTGGATTACGTGTTTATGTATCTTGTGATGAAATTCCTCGTGTCCTAAACGGATTAGGGATTGCAATCATATCTACTTCAAAAGGTCTTATGACTGATAAAGAAGCAAGAGAAGCGAAGTTAGGAGGCGAAGTACTTGCCTATATTTGGTAAGGAAAATCTATGAGTAGAATCGGTAGAAGAGCACTTACAATTCCAGAAGGTGTTACAGTAGAAGTTGTAGATAATAACGTTACTGTAAAAAGTACCAAAGGAACTCTTAACTTAAGTGTTGATCCACTAGTTAAAGTTACAGTGGAAGAAAATGTTGTAAAAACAGATGTTGTAAAAGATACAAAAAGAGCAAATGTTGTAGTTGGTACTACAAATGCATTAATTAAAAATATGTTAGAAGGTGTAAGTAACGGGTACACTAAAAATCTTGAAATCGTTGGAGTTGGATATCGTTTCAATGTTCAAGGAGATAAGATTAATATTAGTGCTGGTTTCTCGCATCCAGTTGAAAGAGTTTGTCCAGAAGGTGTTTCTGTAACACTTGTAAACGCAAATGAAATTTCATTAAGTGGAATTGACAAACAAAAAGTATCTGAATTTGCGGCTAAGATTCGTGAAATAAGAAGTCCAGAACCTTATAAAGGAAAAGGAATTCGTTACAAAGGCGAACATATTAGACGTAAAGAAGGAAAGAAAGCTGCAAAGTAGGAGGGTAATTATGATAAAGAAAGAATCAAGTAACGATTTAAGACTTAGACGTCATGCTCGTATTAGAAAAAATATTTCTGGTACGTCTGAAATGCCAAGACTTAATGTATTTCGTTCAAATAAAGAAATTTATGTTCAAGTAATTGATGATGAAACTGGCAAAACTTTAGCAAGTTCTTCAAGCGTTGCCCTTAAACTTAAAAATGGTGGTAATGCCGAAGGTGCAAAATTAGTCGGCAAAGATATTGCTGAAAAATGTAAAAAATCAAAAATTACAAAAGTCGTTTTTGATAGAGGTGGTTACCTTTATCATGGTCGTGTACAAGCTCTTGCTGATGCTGCACGTGAAAACGGACTAGAATTTTAAGGAGGAAAGTTATGCCAAAACAATATACAGATGCAAAAAAGAAATTACTAGAAGAAAAAGTTATTTCTGTTGGCCGTGTTACTAAAGTAACCAAAGGTGGAAGACATTTCCGTTTCTCAGCAACTGTTGTCGTAGGAAACCGTCGTGGACTTGTTGGACTTGGTAACGGTAAAGCAAACGAAGTACAAGAAGCAATTGCAAAAGCTACACAAGCTGCAAACAAAAATGTTGTACGTGTTTCTCTTATCGATAATCGTACCATTCCTCATGAAGCAACTGGAAAAGTTGGTCGTGCAGTCGTTTTAATTAAACCTGCAAAAGAAGGTACAGGAGTTATCGCAGGAGGTGCAGCTCGTGCTGTATTAGAACTTGCTGGTGTTAAAGATATTGTTTCAAAATCTTTAGGATCAAATACTCAAGTTAACGTTGCCAAAGCTACTTTAGAAGCTTTAAAATCAGTTAGAACACCTGCTAAAATCGCTGCTTTACGTGGGTTGAAAGTTGAGGAGTTGTAATTATGAAATTAGAAAGTTTACCAAAATCTAAAGAACAAAAAAAGAGAAAAATCGTTGGACGTGGTCCTGGATCAGGAATGGGTAAAACTTCAACTCGTGGAGAAAAAGGACAAAAAGCTAGAAGTGGAGCAAGCATTAGTGCTTGGTTCCAAGGTGGACAATCTCCTTTATATAGAAGATTACCAAAAAGAGGATTTAATAACGCTCGTTTTGCTACTAAGTATGCAACAATTAATCTAAGTGATTTAAATACTTTCTTTAACGATGGAGATGTAGTTACTCCAGAGATTTTAAAAGAAAGAGGAATTATTAAAAAAGAACTTAGTGGAATTAAAGTTTTAGCAAGTGGTGAACTAGAGAAGAAATTAACAGTAAAAGCTCAAAGATTCTCTAGTGCTGCTGTTACAAAAATTGAAGCCGCTGGTGGTAAAACTGAGGTGATCTAGTATGTTAAAAGGGATCGCCAAAATATTCACTAAAGAGAACAAAGATTTAAGAGCTCGTCTTTATTTCACTCTATTTGCATTAGGAATATTCTGTTTAGGTACTAGTATTACAATTACATGGGCTATTCCATGGATTAATACAATGTATCAAGAACTAGGATTTTTAGAAATATTCAACCTAATGAGTGGAGGAGGATTAAAAAGCTTTTCTATCTTTGCTCTAGGTGTAAGCCCTTACATAACTGCATCAATTATAACCCAGTTATTACAAATGGATATTATTCCATACTTTAAAGAATTGAAAGATCAAGGATATGTAGGAAGACAAAAAATTAATCGCATTACAAGATACATTGGAATTATTTTAGCTTTTGTACAAAGTTATGCAATTACTGTTTTCTACTTAGGTGTCGCTGATGCTGGAACCATACTAAAAATATCTTTAGTTATGACTGCTGGTACAGCATTCCTATTATGGCTTGGTGATCAAATTACAAACAAAGGAATTGGAAATGGTCAAAGCTTATTAATTATGGTTGGTATTTTATTAAGTTTACCAAGTATTTTTACTGGTGCTTATACAACATTTATTAATGGCGCTTTTGCACTACCTTTAGGAATATCTTTATTTGTATTATTTATTATTGTATATATTTTAGTAATTGTCGGAATTATTTGGATAACACTTGCAGAAAGAAGAATTCCAATTCAATATTCAAATCGTACTGCTAGTGCATATGGAGCAAAAGAAAGTTATTTGCCAATTAAAATTAACTCATCAGGAGTAATTCCTGTAATATTTGCTTCAATGTTTTTAACAATTCCATCAGTAGTAGCCTCTTTAATTAAAAGTGAAGCAGCAATTGAATTTATAAACAAATATATACTTTATACAACACCAACTGGGTTTGTATTATATGTATTACTTATTTTCTTCTTTGGATACTTTTACACTTTTATGGTAATGAATCCAGAAGATATGAGTAAAGATTTAAATCAAAGAGGAGCATATATTCCTGGTGTAAGACCTGGAGTAGAAACTTCTAAATATATCAGCAAAACCATTGGTCGTCTTACTGCTGTTGGTTCTCTATTTCTTTGCATATTAGCAGGATTACCTGTATTAATGTCATCTTTAGCAAAATTACCAAGTTCTGTTTCTATTGGAGGAACTGGTATTCTAATCGTGGTTGGAGTTGCTATAGAAACATATAAGCAAATTGAAAGTGGATTAGTAAGTAGAAGCTACCAAAAAAGAAGGGCGAGTAAAAAGTGAAGGGAGTAATATTTATTGCTCCCCCTGCCGCTGGCAAGGGGACACTTAGTAAGTATTTAGTTACTCATCATGGATTTAGACATATCTCAGTAGGAAATCTATTCCGTGAAAGAGCAAAACAAAATGACGAAGAAGGAAAAATTTTAAGTGAAGCCTTAAAAACTGGACAATTAATAGATGATGAGAGATTATTTTCCATGATTAACTCAGAATTATTAACTGTCAAAAAAGGTGAAAAAATTATCCTTGATGGATTACCTAGAACCTTGCAACAAGCAGAGAAACTTGATATAATACTACGAGATTTAAACGTTTCAGAATTACTAGTGATTCATATCAATGTAGAAAAAGAAATATTAAAATTAAGAATGACAGGAAGACGAATTTGTCCGAAGTGTCAAAATACTTATAATATTTATTCTGAAAAATTTAAACCAAACAAATTAGATATTTGTGATTCATGTACATCTTCACTAATAAAAAGAGAAGATGATACAGAAAAGTCTTTTGAAGTAAGATATGAAATTTATAAGAAAAATAGCGAACCAATCGTTAGCTATTATAAAAATCAAAATTGTCTTTATGAACTTGATTTTAACAATGAAGATCATGAAATTGCTTTAAAAGAATTAGATAGGATTGTGAGTGCTTTTGTTGATTAACATTAAAAGTGAACGAGAAATCGAATTAATGAAACAAGCTGGACATTTGAATTTTTTAGCTCATGAAGAGATTAAGAAAAACTTACGTCCTGGTATTACAACAAAACAACTTGATAAAATTGCTCATGATTTTATTATTAAAAATGGTGGAATTCCATCTTGTCTAGGATATGAAGGATTTCCTGCCAGTATATGTATTTCTATTAATGACGAAGTGGTTCACGGAATACCTTCTAATCGTAAATTAAAAAATGGTGATATTGTATCAGTCGATTTCACTGTAAAATTAAATGGTTATGAATCAGATTCTGCTAGAACCTATATCATTGGTACTGTTTCCAAAGAAACAGAAGATTTAGTAAATAATACAAAGTTAGCACTTTATGAAGGTATAAAACAAGTGCGACCAGGTGCTAGAATCGGGGATATTAGTCATGCAATTGAAACATTTGCGCATGATCATGGTTTATCAGTAGTAAGAGAACTAGTGGGACATGGTATTGGAACAAATATGCATGAAGGACCAGATGTTCCAAATTATGGAACCCCAGAAACTGGACCAATTTTAAAAAAAGGAATGGTTTTAGCAATAGAACCAATGCTAAATCTTGGAAGGCGTGAAGTTTGTATGTTAGATGATGATTGGACCATTGTAACAGAAGATAAAAGTCCTTCCGCACATTTTGAACATACCGTCGCTGTAACAAAAGATGGATATGTAATATTGACAGGAGAATAAAATTTATGGCTGGAAAAAATAATATGAAAAAAAATATTCGTGATGTAAAAGCAAATAAACCAAATTCTGGAGCAAGAGAAGATAAAATTGAGGTGGAAGGAAAAGTAATTGATGTAATAAAAGGCGGAGATTACTTAGTAGAACTTCCAAATGGTCATACTGTAGAAGCCTACGTTTCTGGTAAAATGCGAGTAAATATGATTCGTATCTTACCAGGTGATACAGTAACAATAGAACTTTCACCTTATGACTTAACACGTGGGCGTATAACATGGAATAAGAGATAATGGAGGTAATTTATGAAAAGAAGACCATCAGTAAAGAAAATATGTAAAAAATGTAAAACGATTAGAAGAAATGGAAAAGTAATGGTTATTTGTGAAAACCCAAAACACAAACAAACCCAAGGTAAATAGGAGGATTTTATGGCAAGAATTAAAAATATTGAATTACCAAATGAAAAACATACTTGCATTGGTTTAACTGCAATTTATGGAATTGGAAGAAGCCTTGCAAATCAAATTTGTGATGATGCAAAAGTTAGTCGTACAAAAAAAATTAAAGACTTAACAGAAGATGAAATATCAGCATTAAGACGTGAAATTGATAAATATGAAGTAGAAGGAGATCTTCGTCGTGAAACTCAAATGAGTATCAAAAATAAGATGGAAATTAACTGCTACCAAGGTATTAGACATAAAAAAGGACTTCCAGTTAGAGGACAAAGAACTAGCAGAAATGCCCGTACCAGAAAAGGTAAAGGTAAAGTAGTTGCTAATAAGAAAAAAGTAGGTAAATAAGGAGGTTAAATCATGGCATATAATAGAAGAAAAAGAAAAGTTAAAAAGAATATTCCAGAAGCTGTTGCACACATTCATTCAACATACAACAATACAATCGTAACGATTTCTGATAAAGAAGGTAACGTAATTAGTTGGGCTTCAGCTGGAACAATTGGTTATAAAGGAT
The DNA here is from genome assembly GCA_910587775.1 of uncultured Bacilli bacterium. Lineage (GTDB taxonomy): Bacteria > Bacillota_I > Bacilli_A > RF39 > UBA660 > MGBC162267. The sequence continues at coordinate 13,323 of CAJUNF010000028.1, forward strand.
CAAAGAAGAAAACTCCATATGCTGCGGGTATGAGTGCAGAAGCTGCTGCAAAATCAGCAGTAGATTCTGGAGTTAAAAAAGTTGAGGTTTTCGTAAAAGGTTTAGGAAGCGGACGTGAAAACGCTATTCGTTCTTTACAAGCTGCTGGACTAGAAGTAACAAGTATCATTGATGAAACACCAATTCCACATAATGGATGTCGTCCACCAAAAAGACCAAGAAATTAATGAGGAAGGGGATTTGTTAAATGATTAAATTTGAAAAACCAGAATACAAAATTACAGAGTATCAAGAAAATAACCATTATGGTAAATTTGAACTTGAACCACTAGAAAGAGGATTTGGTACAACAATTGGTAATGCACTTCGTCGTGTTATGTTATCAAGTTTACCAGGTTCTGCTATTACAAGCGTTAAAATTGAAGGAGTTTTACATGAATTCCAAAAAATAGATGGCGTTTATGAAGATGTAACAATGATCATCTTAAATTTAAAAAATGTTGTAATTAAAAATCATAGTAATGAAGAGAAAATAATTCGTATTTCAGCTTCTACTCCAGGTGAAGTAAAAGCAGGAGATATTGAACATGATCCAGATATTGAAATTATAAACCCAGATTTAGTAATTTGTACGCTAGTTGAAGGCGGAAAAATTGACATAGAAATGACTGTTAATAACGGAAAAGGATATGTTGATTCAAAAGAAAATCAAAGACTTATGGGAGAAAAGAAAGCAGGAGTTATTGCAATCGATTCTCTATATGCACCAATTGAAAGAGTTGCTTATGAAGTAGAAAGTGCACGTGTTGGACATAACGAAAATTATGATAAACTAATTATGCAAGTTTATACAAATGGATCAATCACTCCAGAAGAAGCAATGGCTTTATCTGGTAAAATCTTAATTGAACATTTTAATATCGTAGCAGATTTAAATTCAATTAGTGATGTTTCAGGTTTAATGACAGAAAAGAAAGTTGACACAATTACTAAAACATTAGAAACACCGATTGAAGAAATTGAATTCTCTGTAAGAGCTTATAACTGTTTAAAAAGAGCTGGTATTCATACCGTTCAAGATTTAATCTCTAAAAGAGAAGTTGAAGTAACAAAAATTCGTAACTTAGGAAAGAAATCATTAAAAGAAGTTCTTGATAAAGTTGTTGAAATGGGACTTAAGTTCCGCGATTAAGGAGGTAAGAATATGTACAGAAAATTAAATAGAGAATCTCGTCAAAGAAGAAGTATCTTAGCAGGACTTACAAAAACTGTAATTCTAAATGGATCAGTAGTTACAACAGAAGCTAGAGCAAAAGAAGTTCGTAAATTCGTTGATAAACTAATTACCTACGGAAAAAGAGGAACTTTAGTTTCTAGAAGAAAAGCCCTTGCATTTGTTCATAACGACAAAGAAGTTGTTAATAAAATTTTTAATGAATTAGCTAAAAATTATGAAACTAGAAATGGTGGATACACTAGAATCATTAAAATAAAAGAAAGAATCGGCGACGACGCTTTAGAAGTTAAATTAGAATTAGTATAAGAATATTCCAAAAAGAGTATTCTTTTTTTTCATAAAAATATTAGTTTTCCACTGCGAGTCTTTTATTTTAAATAATATATGAATTATTTAATATCCATTTTGCTACTAATTTACTACTTTTTATAGAAGTTTTAAATTCTTCAAGGAATTTTTTAAATCTTAAAGAAAATACTTGCTAGTAAACTATTTTTAATGCTATAATGAATATGTCAAAGAAAATTGCATAAAATAAAAAAGGAATACCTAGTTTTGAAGAGTTAGGTACTATTCCAATTTGAATTGATTTAGTACCGACTTATACAGTTGGTACTATTTTTATTAAAATGACTAAAATCACAATAATAAGGAGTATTATGATATTCATTAGAGTTTTCTCTGATTTTCTCATAATTTCACCTCCTTTCACTTTTAAAAAAGTAAAGGAGAATAGTACCTAAACTAATTAAATATTCCTAAATCAAGTATATCAAACATTTGTTTTGTGGACGATAATTTTATTACAATTTAACAATAAATATTAAAATGCAAAATATATAACAATAAAAGTAGGTTTAAGTAATAAAAGATAAGAAATGGAAATATTTGTTGGGTGTAGTAGTTCGGAAGATGTTGACTCAATATATTTAGAATCAGCAAGAGAATTAGGAAAAATAATTGCTTTAAATGGACACACTCTAGTTTTTGATTCTTCTGATAAGGGAATGATGGACTATACTTCGATACTATGACATTGCATAGTATTTTTTAATATTTAAAATTAATAATTTAAAAACTTTCTGAATTTTACTACCAATTTACTAATTTTGAAAGCAAAATATGAGAAATTATAAAAATATATGTGAATACCTTCCAAAAATAAAAATGCCGTAAATACTTATAAATAAAGGACATAATGACATTTAAGAACTTATAAAAAGCTAGTCAAAAAATTATATAACTTTTTTTCTAACAAAAGTTATTTTTAGTGCACTAAAAACAGTATTTTGATAAAATGAAAGAGGAGGATAGTATGTCAAAAGTTTATTATACAAATTTAGAAGTAAAAGAAGGAAATAGCTTACTAAAGAAATTAAAAAAATTATTAAAAGAAGCAGGATTGGAAACAATTGATTTTGATAAAAAGGATGTAGCTTTAAAAATTCATTTTGGAGAGCCAGGTAATATGGCTTATTTAAGACCTAATTACAGTAAAGTAATTGCTGATTATATAAAAGAATTAGGTGGAAGACCATTTTTAACAGATAGTAATACTTTGTATGTTGGAAGAAGAAATCATGGCTTAGCTCATTTAGAAGCAGCTTATGAAAATGGTTATAACCCTTTTACAACAGGATGCCACATTTTAATTGCCGATGGATTAAAAGGAACAGATGATGTAGAAGTTCCAATTGATGGAGAATATGTTAAAAATGCAAAAATTGGCCGTGCAATTATGGATGCTGATATTTTTATCTCAGTAAATCACTTTAAAGGACATGTAATGGCCGGATTTGGAGGCGCTTTAAAAAATATTGGAATGGGCTCTGGATCACGTCGTGGAAAAATGGAAATGCATAATGCTGGAAAACCAGTTGTAAACAAAGAAAAATGTATAGGTTGCAAAAATTGTTCCAGATATTGTAATCAAGATGCTTTTTGTTATGATGAATCTAGAAAGGCAAATATTAATCATGAAAAATGTGTAGGATGTGGAAGATGTATTGGCGTATGTCCAACAGAAGCGATTCATACATTAAATGATGAAGCAAAAGATATTATGAATAAAAAAATTGCCGAATACTCACTTGCAGTGATAAGAAATCGTCCAAATTTTCATATTAACTTTGTAATGAATGTTTCACCAGGATGTGATTGTCATGCATACAATGACACTCCAATTGTACAAGATATTGGAATATTTGCATCTTTTGATCCTGTTTCATTAGATCAAGCTTGTGTGGATGCAGTAAATGCTCATCCTTTACTAAGAGATATAGAAAGTACGAAAGATCATTTCCATGATATTCACCCAAATACAGATTGGGAAGCAGGATTAATTCATGCCGAAAAAATAGGACTAGGTACTCGTAAATACGAATTAATTGAAATAAAATAAACTACGAAAGTAGTTTTTTTCTTGTATTTAAGATATACTATTGCATGAAAGAACGTGATTTTATGACGAATAAGAAAATTATATTAACTGGAGACCGTCCAACGGGAAGACTACATCTTGGTCACTTTGTTGGATCATTAAAAAATAGAGTTAAATTACAAAACAGTGGAGAATTTGATAAAATGTTTATCATGATTGCTGATGCTCAGGCTCTAACTGATAATGCAGATAATCCAGAAAAAATTCGTGAAAATATTATTGAAGTAGCATTAGATTATTTATCTGTTGGTTTAGATCCAAAAAAAGTTACAATCTTTATACAATCACAAGTATCTGCTTTAACAGAACTAACATTTTTTTACTCAAATTTGGTAACCGTTTCTAGATTACAAAGAAATCCTACCGTAAAAAATGAAATCAAATTAAGAAATTTTGAAGCAAATATTCCCGTAGGATTCTTTACCTATCCAATTAGTCAAGCTGCAGATATAACTGCTTTTAAAGCAAATATTGTTCCTGTTGGAGAAGATCAACTTCCAATGATCGAACAAACAAGAGAAATTGTAAGAAGTTTTAATCGAACTTATGAAAGTGTATTAATAGAACCTACAGCAATTTTACCTGAAAGTGAAGCAGCCCTAAGACTTCCTGGAATTGATGGAAATGCCAAAATGAGTAAATCACTTGGCAATGGCATCTATTTAGCTGATTCGAAAGAAGAAGTAAAACGAAAAATTATGGGAATGTATACAGATCCAAATCATATTCATGTAGAAGACCCTGGTAATACAAAAAATAATCCTGTATTTACTTATTTAGAAGCTTTTGCAAATGAACAAGATTTTAAAAACTTTTTACCACAATATAAAAATTTAGACGAATTAAAAGCCCACTATGAAAAAGGTGGCTTAGGAGACATGGTTGTGAAAAAATTCTTATTAGCTGTAATTGAAAATATTTTAGAGCCAATAAGAGAAAAAAGAAACTACTATGAAAAAAGAATTGATGAAGTATATAAAATGTTAAAAGATGGTTCTGATAAAGCTAATGTAGTAGCAAATGAAACATTGAATCAAGTTAAAAATGCCATGAAAATTAATTACTTTGAAGACAAAGAATTGATTGAAAAACATATTCAAAAATATCAAGAATAGAGCAATGAAAAAAAGCTCTTTTTTTTAATTTAAAATTAAATTTTTTAATAAATCTAATTATTTATAAAACAATAGATAAAGTAAACTAAAAATAGAAATTACCTTTAAATTTTAGCAAAATATCTTATTGATACCCTTTTAATGCTAGTAAATAAGCCAAAAATCAACTGAGTGTAAAATAAATGTAAACAAAGCTAAAAACTTGACATTTTCTGTAGAAAAAAGAAAAATAATGTATTACAATGAGAATGTAATCACAAGAATAAAAAGTGGATAAGTGGTTGGTTAGTTTAAGAAAAGAAAGGGTAATATTTTATGAAAAAAATTGATTCTAAGAAAAAACATTTGAAAGAAATTATTGCAACTATGATTTGTTGTATTATAGTTATTACAATTATCGTAAGTAACTATAATGGAGAACAAATGGAATTAATAGAAGATAATACTATAACAGCCCATATGGGAAGTACAAAGGCAGAGAATGGAGAATTCAT
>CAJUNF010000029.1 GCA_910587775.1 uncultured Bacilli bacterium
ATGAATTCTCCATTCTCTGCCTTTGTACTTCCCATATGGGCTGTTATAGTATTATTTTCTAATTGTACATCTAGCCCATAATAACTATTTACAATAGCTACAATAAGCATAATACAGCACATAATAGTGCTTAAAACTATCTTAATATTTTTTTCTTTCAACTTTTTCATAAAAATCCCCCATAATTATTATTTACTCTATTTTTTCTTAGTGCTAAATACATGATCTAAATCAAAAAAGCAAAAATTTTAAAAATACATCATGCCAAATAAAAAACGAAATACTTTTAAATAAAATATTACGTTTTTCTATCACACTCCCCTTCAAAAACGTGACCATAGCACTTTTGAAAATCTATTATACACATATTTTTTTAAAGTTCAAGTCCTTTTTATTTAGAAAAAAATGGAAAAAAAGCCCTAAAATATGGCTCTTCTTTAGAATAAAATACGAACTAGCTTTCAACTTTAATACATTTTAAAATAAACGCTACATGATTGCTTAAATTTTTCATTGTTTGGATTCCTTCTTCATCTTGCTGAACATCACCAATTAATTTACCATAAGCAATATTCCAATAAATAGATCCTACAACAAACATCTCATGATTTAAAATATCAATAGCATTTAATAATCCTCCTCAGCGTCCTACTACAACACTAGCACCGACTTTTCTCGTAAATAACCCTGGATTCATATCTGCTACAACTGAACTTCTTTCTAGTAATGCTTGCATTCTAGATGAAATATTTGCTGAATAAGTTGGACTACCCAATATAATTGCATCAGCTTCTTTCATTTTATCAAATATTTCATTAAAGTTATCATTATTAAAAGTACAATTATTTTTTCCTCCACATGTAAAACAAGCTCTACATGGAATAATTTTTTTTATCAAATAATTATATTAGTTCAGTTTCAATTTCTTCACCTGGATAAACATCGTTCATATAATTCTTAATCCACTCTTTAAAATGATATTTAAGATAATAGCAGTATTTCCATCTTTTCTACTGCTTCCATTAATTGCTAATACTTTCATAATACCATCCTTAACACTTTAATTTTTTTCTTCAAGCCAAGATTCAATATCATTTTTTGTTGAAGAAGAGCTAAATCTTTTACCATCAATAACATTTAGATTTTTATATGTTTTTAAATCAAAGAAAAAATATAGAACAGGAGATTAAAGAATTAGAGAAAGCTCTTAACATGATTAACTACAAATGTTGGTATTATGATGAAGCTTTAAAAGATGGTACAGAAAAAAGAGTTAAAAACTTAACTCCTAATCAAATGCCAAATGAAATAAAAACATATTATGATGAAGCACATAAATAATGTGTTTTTATTTTTTATTCTAACTTAATTGTAATATATCGAGAGATTACACTATAAATTTAAAGAGTAGCAAATCACATAAGAAATCTTCTTATTTTTTTATCTACTTAATAAATTATCTAGTTAATTGTATATTGCTTCTGTAAAAATATTCCTTACATATTTTTTCCATATTGTTATATCTTTTTCTTCAATTGCACATTCATCATCTTTCCATACGTCAGGTAGTAAATATAAACTGATAAGCTTAGCTAACATTTGATGCAATATACGAATTTCATCGTTTTCTTTTTCATATATAAGATTTCCATTGTGGACAAAATAATTTCTTTTCTCATAAGAATCTTTTATTAAAATACACAAATCTTTTTGATTTTGATCAGCTATACTTACTAGTCTTGGCCAAATAACAGACAAACGAATTTTTTTCTCATTATCCCTATCCACAAGCAATGATTCAGCAGAAGAAAACAAAAGCATCATAGATAATGTTATATCTTTGTAATTCTCGTATTGCTCTAAAGCTTTTTCAAATAATACCAAAGCATTCGAAAATTTGTAATACAATTCATCTTTATGACTTTCAAATACAAACGTATTAGCCAAATCAACAAATTCTTTCTGATTTTTTAATTCAGATAAGAAATCCAAAGAATACTTACACTGAATTAAATTCCTCCAATATCCATGTCCAAACTGCCAATTTTCTTCGCCGATAATAGCAACATGATAATTAGCATTATAATTATCATTGATAAATTCAATAATATTTCGATTTGTTTCAAGTTTATAAACCATAAGTTTTATAATTTGAAATATTCTTTGTGCAATAAAAGAAGCACTCCTGCAAACCTTAGAAGGTACATTATCTATTTTCAAAACCAAAATAGGCGGAATCATAAAGTCCTTCGATCTAGTAATTTTGGTATGCTCAAGAAATTCATGTATTTTTTGCTTATCAAAACCTGTTATTTGCTGGATCTTTTTTTCTTTTTCCTCTTCATTTCCACAAATGAAATCAAATGAATCAAAATGTATGTCACTGCTTAACTGCGCACCATTTATAGGAATTAATAGATAATGAACTTTTTTGTTTAATTCAAATGTTTTTATAATACTTTGAATAAGATTCTCGCCTCTATTTTTATCAACATTATTTTTTCCCAAATCATCATTAAGAAATATATCTGTACATTGGAATATAATATCCTCACAAAAAAATGAATTGTCCTTAACTTTTTCAAATAGTTCAGATATTAGGTTTATATATACTTGATCATCTAAATTTAACTCAATTCTATTTTCCTTTTTCATAAATTGCCATGCATTTTCATATAATTGATTAATGCTATTTTTAGCCATATTACCCTCCATAACTAATCATAATACAATTGTGACCAATTAGATTAGTTTTGTCAACAGTAAAAAGAGATATTATAAAAATAATCTCCCTTACAAATTACTATATATTAGTCTTTCTTCACTTTTATTTTTTCAAATTATTTTATTTACATCTTAATAGAAGTTTAAATTATTTTTCATTAACCACTACCACTTGATACTCATCAGAATAAACAAAAGAATCAAACGTTTTATCAAATTTTTCAACTTTAATACTTTCTTTTTCCAAATAATTAGAAATTATTGGCATAGCTCGATTTAAAAATTCTTCATAACCTTTTTCAGTAAAATAAGATTACACTTTGAGGAATAAGTTGGAGGCTTAGGTAACCAACAAATATCTTTATTTGATAGTATTTCTTTCCATTCATTCAAATTAACACTATTTTTTAAAGCCTTATAAATTCCTTCACCATTATATGTTACACGATAATATTCACTATTATTGTTATTATTAGATAATAATTTAACCATTTTATCAAAATCACTTTCTAAAGCTTCAATCTCTCTTTTTTCGATAAAGATTAAATTCTTTTTCAGCTTGAACTAATAAGAATTTCTTACTAGTTCAAAATTCTTTTAATTCTTTATCCTTATAAATATTCTTAATATGCATAGAAATGTTTTCTTGCGTTGTTTGATAAAGAGAAGCAATATGATTTTGAGTTAACCATATATCTTCATCTATAAATCTAACATTATTTCAGTTCCAATTTTGTTTTTCCACCCATATAAGTTTGTAATGCCTTAGGTATTTTGATTGAACCATCACTTTGATAATTGTTTTCAATGACAGCAATTAGTCCACGAGGTGATGCAACAACAGTATTATTAAGCGTTGACAAGTACTGATTGCCATTTTCTGTTTTCATTTTAATGCCTAATCTTCTTGCTTGAGCATCTCCTAAAGTAGAACAAGATCCAACTTCAAAATATTTTTGTTGTCTAGGACTCCAAGCTTCTACGTCACATGATTTAACTTTTAAATCTGCAAGATCTCCACTACAACATTCTAAAGTTCTTACAGGAACATCTAAACTTCTAAAAAATTCTACTGTATAACTCCATAATTTATCATACCATTCCATTGATTCCTCTGGTTTACATAATACAACCATTTCTTGTTTCTCAAATTGATGTACACGATAAAGTCCTCTTTCTTCTAGTCCATGAGCACCCACTTCTTTTCGAAAGCATGGAGAATAAGAAGTTAAAGCAACAGGAAGTTTATTTTCTTCAATCATTTGCCCTTTAAATTTACCAATCATTGAATGCTCACTGGTTCCAATTAAATATAAATCTTCACCCTCAATTTTATACATCATGGCATCCATTTCTGCAAAAGACATAACTCCAGTTACCACATCACTTCGAATCATAAATGGTGGAACACAATAAGTAAATCCTTTATCAATCATAAAATCTCTAGCATAACTTATCATAGCAGAATGAAGTCTTGCAATATCTCCCATTAAATAATAAAATCCGTTTCCACTCGTTCTACCAGCACTTTCCTTATCAAGTCCACATAATGCCTCACAAATATCTGCATGATATGGAATTTCATAATTAGGTACAACGGGCTCTCCATACTTTTCTATCTCAACATTTTCACTATCATCTTTTCCAATAGGTACACTTTCATCCATAATATTTGGAATTACCATCATTTTTTCTCTAATTTGATGAGCTAATTGTTCTTCCATCTCTTCCAAATGAACTAACTCTTCATTAATTTCATTTACACGAGTTTTAATCTGCTCTGCTTCTTCCTTATTTCCATCACGCATTAAAACTCCAATTTGACTAGATAACTCATTACGATTTTTACGTAATTCATCAATCTTCACCTGTGTTTCACGTCTTTTTTGATCATTAGAAATGACTTCATCTACAAATAAAATCTTTTCATCTTGAAACTTTTTCTTTATATTTTCCTTTACTAACTCAGGATTTTCCCTTACAAATTTAATATCTAACATAATATTTCCTTCTTTCTAAAAATCAATAAAAAACCGCAAAACTACTATCCCAAAAGGAGCAAATAGTATTGCGGTGCCATCCTTAATATTTCTTAATTTAGATAACGGCTACTAACCGGGAACGATTAATTCCTCTAAAAAGGAGAAACAAAATAATCCTTTGATTCGTTTTCACCAACCACGAACTCTCTACTCAAAATAATTATTTCATCATATCTTTTTTGCGATTTCACTCTTAGTATATCATAATTTTTTCATTTCATAATCTTTTTTTATTCTTTATTATGATTTACTTGTTTTAAAAGATCCATAAATTCTTCCTTAGAAACAGTAGTTGTCTCTTCACTACCAAATTTGCGATAACTAACAGTTTGATTATCTACTTCTTTTTGACCAATTATTACCGTAATAGGAATTTTTCTTACAACACTTTCACGCATTTTATAGCTTAATTTCTCATTTCTCAAATCAATTTCTACTCGGTAATCACTTTTTAATAGCTCATAAATATTGGTTGCATACTCTTCGTGATACTCTAAATTAACAGGAATCACATTTACCTGAACTGGAGCAAGCCAAAGAGGAAATGCTCCTTTAGTTTCTTCAATTAAATATGCCATAAATCTATCAAAAGTTCCTAAAATAGCACGATGAATTACTACTGGTCTTTTCTTCTCTCCTGCTTCATCAATATAATTTAAATCAAAACGTTCTGGAAGTAAAAAGTCAAGTTGGCAAGTAGAAAGTGTGATATCATGCCCAATTGCTGTTTTAATTTGAACATCTAATTTAGGTCCATAAAAAGCAGCTTCACCAATTGCTTCATAATAAGGCATATTAAGCTCATTTAAAACATTACGAAGTTCATTTTCTGCTCGATTCCACATTTCATCATCTTGAAAATATTTTTCTTTATCCATCGGATCACGTAAAGATAAACGAAAACTATACTCTGTAATATGAAAATCTTTATAAACATCTAAGATAAGTTCAACAACTTTAGCAAACTCTTCTTTAATTTGATCAGGACGAACAAATAAATGAGCATCATTTTGACACATCGCTCTTACTCGTTCAAGACCACATACTGCACCACTTGCTTCATATCGAAAATCTGGTGCTAACTCTCCAATACGAATTGGTAAATCTCGATAGCTATGAATTTTATTTTTAAAAATAAGCATATGATGAGGACAATTCATTGGACGAAGTACCATCTCTTCTTTATCCATTTCCATCACTGGAAACATATCATCTTTATAATGATCCCAATGCCCACTAATTTTGTATAACTCTGTACTTGCAAGACATGGTGTATAAACATGCTGATATCCTAGTTTTCTTTCTTTATTACGAATATAATTTTCAAGTTCCGTACGAACTACAGATCCATTTGGAAGCCATAAAGGAAGTCCTGGACCTACAAGTTCATGATTCATAAATAATTCAAGTTCTTTTCCAAGTTTACGATGATCTCTTTCTTTTGCCTCTTCTAGATCTTTTAAATGATTATCAAGTGCTTCTTCACTATCAAAACAAATTCCATAAATTCGTTGTAAAACCTTATTATTAGAATCCCCTTTATAATAAGCTCCACTAAATTTTAACAATTTAAAATATTTTAATTCCTTCACTGTCTCAACATGGGGTCCACGACAAAGATCAGTAAAATCACCTTGTGTGTAGCAAGAAATGATTTCATCATCCCCCATATTTTCAATTAAATCGATTTTATAAGGGTCACTTTCAAATTGCTTTAGTGCCTCTGTCTTAGAAATTTCATGACGGACAATTCTTTTTCCATCTTTACTAATCTTCTTCATTTCTTTTTGAATTCGCTCTAAATCTTCTTCTTTTAAAGTTTCTTCACCTAAATCAATATCATAATAGAAACCTTCTTCAATTACAGGTCCTACCCAAAATTTAGCATTTGGATATAAATGCTTCACAGCTTGCGCAAGTAAATGAGCACAACTATGATTCATAATACTTAATTTTTCATCTTCTTTGATATTTATCATTTAAATCATCTTCTTTCTCTATTAATTTTCTTTCTTCTTTTACATAATTTAAAAGTGCTTCTGGATCAACCCAAGCATTTCCTAAATCTTGAAACTCGTTTTCATGATTTAAAGTTTGAATTGCTATACATCTTAAATCATAATTAGTTACAATTTCATTAAAATGACACCACTGAGCCATACTTTGACAATGTCTTCCATAAACTTTAAATCCAGGAAGATCCTTATAAACTACATTTTCATCAACTAAAATTTGAGTGATGTTAAAATTTAAAAAAACATAGGCATCTTGTAAAGCAAAACGTGTAAGAATGACAGGAATCGAAGTAAAATCAAACCTTAAACCATCACATATATTTTGAACTCTTTTAGAACTATTGGCTAACTCACAAAAATATTCAATATGATTCTTCTTTTCTTCTATCATAATTGCATCCACTTCTCCATCTTGATACAAAATAACAATTGCATACCATGGAAAATGTTGAAATTTATAAATGATCTCACCTCCCAAAGTATAAAAAAAGATGATACTTAAGGAGTCAAAATTGACGGTACCATCCTAATATACTTAATTTAAAATAACGAGTCTCCCCGGGATTTATTAATCCTCTTAGAAAGTAGTAACTAAAACACCTTTGATAAGCTCACACCAACCGCTTACTCTCTCTCCTCAAAAAATACAATAGTCATGTCTTTCTTCATCGATTTACGTACTTATTATAGCGCTTATTTTATCTTTTAGCAATAATTAAATTTAAAGTTTTAAACACAAACTTTTTACAATATCATCATGATAAAAACTATAATTTTCAAAACAAATTGTTTTAGATGGAAAGGATAAAAGTGAAAAACCTCCTGCAAGTTCATAATCTCCACCTGCTGGATTTGGATGAGTATCACTACAGGTATTTAAACGAAAAAGACTTCGTTGCCTATTATATTCAAAATAATGAGAATGTCCTCTTAAAATAACTTTACATCCCTTATTAGAAACACAATAACCATTATTAATTGGATGAGATAAATAAAATAAAGTTCTATTTAATTTAATCCGATATCCACCATAATCTAATACATTCATAGAAGAATTCTTCGTTGGAAGTTCCTCAAATAAATCAAATCCAAATTGTCGAAACCATTCATCATGATTTCCTAATAATAAATAAGTTGGTAGAGTTTTGGGATAATTTAATTGAAATTCCTTTAACTGTTTTTCAAAACAATGCCGAGCTTTATCGCGTTTCAAATTATTAGATATATCAACTCCGTCAAATAAATCACCTAAATGTATTACAGCATCAGCATCATTATAATAAAAGAAATCATAAGCAGCTTGAATATAATCCCAACGTGCCTTTTTATTTCCTATATGTGTATCAGAAATAAGCCCAAAACGCGAGCCTTTTAAAGAAGTTAACACCTTTTTTTGATTTAATAAAGTACGATACTTAGATAACCTACCATCTAAATGTTCTCGAGAAACATAATCCTCTAAAATACCTAAAACTTCACCAGTAGTAAGATTATATTTTGATATAACATAATCAAAGCCTCTATTATCTAAATCATTTAAAATTGGATTAATTTTAATTTTTTTCATATAAACTATTTCCTTTAAGAAATAATACCATAAAATTAAAAAGAAAGGAAAAAAATTGACAAGAAAACTTCATTTTAAAATTTTCCAGTCCATGATTCATGTGATGGTTTATTAGCAGGACAAAGAGAAAACATTCTATCTATAGTAGCATTATTAGCATATATAAATGTATTACCATAAGTAATAGAAGTTAAATTTTGGGATAAATTAAACATGTCGCTCATATCTGTTACATTTAATGTATCAAAACTACTTACATCTAAATTTGTTATATCTAGCATTAGAATCACAATTATTCTTTACTTTAAATTGATACGGTCTTAAACGAGAACCTTCTTTATCTGTCATAGGAAATGCATTTTCTAAATAAATACTTGTATCTTTCATCTCTTTAAATGAAATACTAAAACAATCACTTGCTATAATATTTTCATTTGTTTGTGTAAATGTTTTACTCCATAATGAATAGGTTATCCCTATTCCACAAACCAAAAATAATCCTATTACACCTATTCCAATCATTATCTTCTTTTTATTTTTCATATTACTACCTTCCTTTAGATTAAAACAACCTTTAGCTTTTACTACATTTTAATCATAATTACTAATTATTTATAAGTTTATAACACTAAAAAAACTCTAGTTTCCTAGAGTTTTAAAATTTATTAATCTTGTTTCACAATTATAAATTGATCATTTAATACATCAATTATAAAGGTATCATTAAATTCTGTATCTTCTTTTAAAAGTTCATTAGCAAGTAGTGTTTCAATATTTTTAGTAACATACCTCTTAATTGGACGTGCTCCAAACTTTTCATCATAAGCCTCTTCAAGTACTTTGCTTTTTGCTTTCTCCGTCAAAGAAATATGTATATTACTTGGAGCTAAACGTTGCTGTGTTTCTAAAATAATTTTATCTAAAATAAAATGAATCATATCCTTGCGAAGTGGATTAAAGACAATAATTTCATCAATTCGATTAATAAATTCAGGTCGAAAATGATTTTTTAAATCTTCCATAACAAATTCTTCAGCATGTTCTGGATCTTCCAAAATAGATTCACTTCCTAAATTACTTGTCATAATAATAATTGTATTTTTAAAATCAACTACTCTTCCTTGGCTATCTGTAATTCTACCATCATCTAATATTTGAAGTAAAATATTAAATACATCTTTATGAGCTTTTTCAATTTCATCAAATAAAACTATACTATATGGATTTCTTCTTACAGCTTCAGTAAGTTGACCACCCTCATCATACCCAACATATCCTGGAGGAGCTCCTACAAGTCTTGAAACATTAAAACTTTCCATATACTCAGAACAATCAATTCGAATCATATGTCTTTCATCATCAAAAAGCTCATAAGCAAGACTTTTAGCAACTTCTGTCTTACCTACTCCTGTAGGACCTAAGAAAATAAAAGAACCAATAGGACGATTAGGATCCTTTATTCCACTACGAGCTCTGATAATTGCATCACTTACAAGTTTTAAAGCTTTATCTTGTCCCATAACTCGTTTTTTCAAATTCTCATTTAAAGATAATAATTTTTCTCGTTCGCCACTAACAAGTTTTTGTACAGGAATATTAGTCCACCTAGAAATAATTTCTGCAATATCTTCATCATTTACCTCATCACTTAAAATTTGTGATTTTAAAGATCCTCGTAAATTTTCCAATTCTTTTTCCAAATTTGGAATAACTCCATGACGAAGCTTTGCCGCATTTTCTAAATCATAATTATTTTCTGCAGTTTCTAAATCAAACTTAGCTTTCTCTAATTCTTCCTTTTTTTTATTAATTTTTTCATTATAACTTTTTTCTTCTTCCCATTTAAAGCGCATTTCATCTTCTTGGATTTTTAAAGTAGCTATTTCTTTTTCTATTTCTTCTTTCCTTGAATTACTTAATTCATCTTTTTCTTTTTTTAATGCTTGCAATTCAATTTGAAGACGCATGATTTGTCGTGTTAACTGATCAAGATTAACAGGAACAGAATCCATTTGCATTTTTATAGTTGCACAAGCTTCATCAACTAAATCAATCGCTTTATCTGGTAAAAATCGATCTGTAATATAACGATCACTAAGTGTCGCGGCACTTACTAATGCACTATCTTTAATTGTTACTCCATGAAATACTTCAAAACGTTCTTTTAACCCACGTAAAATTGTAATAGTATCCATTACGTTTGGTTCACTTACCATAACTTTTTGAAATCTTCTTTCTAAAGCTCCATCTTTCTCAATGTATTTTCGATACTCATTTAAAGTAGTAGCACCAACCAAACGAATTTCACCACGAGCAAGCATCGGTTTTAACATATTTCCAACATCCATTGTGCCTTCTGCTCCACTACCTACAATCATGTGAATCTCATCAATAAACATAATAATTTCGCCGCTGCTATCTTTTACTTCTTTTAAAACAGCTTTTAAACGTTCTTCAAATTCTCCACGATATTTTGCTCCAGCTACCAAAGCACCTAAATCAAGTTCCCAAATTCGTTTATTTTTTAAACTTCCAGGTACATCACCTTTTATAATACGTTGTGCAAGGCCTTCTACAATAGCCGTCTTACCAACCCCTGGTTCTCCAATCAACACAGGATTATTTTTGGTTTTTCTTGATAAAATTCGAATAATATTACGAACTTCTTCATCACGTCCAATGACAGGATCTACTTTATTATCTATAACATTTTTAGTAATATCTCGGCCATATTTTTCTAATACATTTTTTAAACTATCATTTTCTTGAAAATTCATAAAAATATCCCTCCTTTTTTACTATATGCAATTCTAACATAATTATTAGCACTTGTCAACAAAGAGTGCTAAATAAAAGAATTGTTAATTTGCTAAAAAAGAATTATAATAACAATAATTTTAGGAGGTCAATATGACAAAAATAAACGATTTGCAGCAAAAGTTAATTTCTTTGCTTCAAGAAGAACAAGAAGCTTATTTAGCTTATAAAAAATTAGGAAATCAAGATCGTTCAAAGCTAAAACGATATGAAAGAAAAATAAAACAATTACATCAAGCAATCAAAGAAATTGTTGAATTAGAAAAAAGAGAGATAAAACAAAATACTAACCCTCAATTATGGAATGATCCTTTAGTGCAAAACTATTTTGGAATGTATGCGCAACAAAAAGGACCATACGTAATAAATGATATCAATCTAATAAATGAAAATGAAATATCAATTAGTGCTGCTACCACAGAAATATTTCGTCATCATAAAAGCCTTTATCACAACGCGAAAGAAGATTATATATTACTAAGGCTACAAGAAAGAGGAATATTACGTTATTATGAAAGATTATTTGTAACACCGGAAAAACATACTGAAGTAGTTGCTGAAAGAAAATCTATTTTAAATATGAAAGATACTTTTAAAAATAACTATTTAATTGAGCTATTAAAAGAAAAAAATAGAATTTTTCTTACTGCAAGATCTCAAATACATCAAGGTGGAACTAGACTTTTAGCAGAAGAATTTGCAATGGAAAATAACTTAGATGAAAAAATGGATTCTATTTGTGCTTTAGCAAACAAATATTGTCCTCCTTCTACAAATAAATTAGATCAAACATACTTTAATGATATTTTAGATTCAAGCAAAGATATAAACATTCTAAAAGAAATACCTGGACCAAAAAGAATAAGAAAAAACCCTTTCGAATAATTTCGTAAGAGTTTTTTTATGACTTTATAGAACGACTCAAAACTTTTTGCTTTAGTTCTTGATATTGATTAGCATAATATCCTTCAATACCAAAGAAACCATTTAACCCAAGCATATTAATCGATTCTCTTGTTGTTTGAGAATAATATGAATAAGTTTGCATCTGACGATCCTTTAAAATATTACAACAATTATTTGGATCTTCACAATATCCATTACGATAAAAATGATGTATTTGTGTTCCATAATTTTCTTTATACTTTTGTAATTTTAATAAAAATACAACAATTTCAATTTGTTCGTCTTGATAAAGAGTAACATAATCTTCTGTGTGACGAAATGGTTCAGGAAACTTTCTCCAAATATCATAATATTCTTCTGCCCAATTGTAAAAAGCAGGATCAGAATTATTTGGCACAGATTTCCAATTTAATACAGGAACACGTGCCCAAAAATCTCCTTCATAATTTGCTCTTAAAATTCCTGGCGCATATGACTCGGAATATAACGTAACAATAGAATCAAAATAATGAGCTTTTAACCATTCAAAATCAGAAGGAATGGAAGGATCTTTAATAAGAAAAAAAATCTGTTTATCTCTTATAAAAGGCCAAAGATCCTGAATAATAGCATTTTCATAAGCATTCAATATAAAATTCCGTTCACTTAAGAAATGTTCAAAACAACTAATGGTTACAACATCTTTAATTTCCATACAAAACCCATCCTAAAATTTATTTTCTTCTATTCTCACTAATCAATTCTTTTTCTTCTGATAATTGCCTAATTCTTTCAATAATTCTTCTTGCTTTTACATGATCTTTTTGAGTACCACTAGAAGACAAATGTGCCTCTAAATCAGAAACACTCATATTTGAAGTAAAAAACGTTGGTAACTTATGTTCCATACGATACTGCAAAATAGTTCCAAGCACCTCATCTCTTCCCCATTCTGTAACTCGTTCTGCACCAATATCATCTAAACAAAGTAAATCGACATTTTGATAATATTTTATTTTACTCTCATAGACTTCCCAATCATCCTTTAATTCTCGTAATATTTCTGGATAATAAACAATACAAATAGAAGCATGTTTCTCTACTTCAAGTTCATGAAATAAAGCACTAATTAAAAATGTTTTTCCAGATCCAAAACTTCCGTGAAGATATAACCCCTTAGTAGACTTCAAAAAATCATACTTTTCAAAATAGCGATCAATCCATTTAATAACACTTATTCGTTTTTTATCATCTACACCATCAATATCTTTCATTCTAGCATATAAATTAATATTTGCTTTTTGTTCCTTTTCTTTTATAATTCGTTTCATGTTAATTTGATATTTACATGGAACATAAGAAAAAATAACTTTACCATTTCTCTTTTCTGGTATTCTTACATGGCCTTTTAAAATATTTTTACAAACATATAAACCATTACAAGATTCACAATTTTGACATTCTATAATAGTATCTTGTAATTTAGAAGTAATTTTCATTGCTTCTTCATTTGATAATTGAAGTTTTTTGACCAAATTTAAAAATCTCTTATCACGAAGAGCATCTTCATAATTTTTCTTCAAATCAACAGAAGAACTTTTTGGCAAATTTAAATCTTTTATCATAGCCACGTAAAATCACCTATCACCTTCATTGTAACGAAAAAACAAAAGGAATACAAGTTGGAAATTTATGAGAGTTCATGTTGATATAGATTTTGATAAACCTTATTTTTTTTCATTAAATCATCATGATTACCGATTCCTACAATTTTTCCATCATCCACCACAATAATATAATCACAATCTCTAACAGTAGATAATCGATGTGCAATAATTAAAATAGTATAATCTTTACTAATTTTATGAATTGAATTTTTAATAAAATCTTGAGTTTCATTATCAAGTGCTGAAGTAGCTTCATCAAGAAGAATAATTTCACTATCTTTCATTAAAGCTCTAGCTATAGCCAAACGTTGACGTAATCCACCAGATAATATTACTCCTCCTTCGCCAATAAAAGTATCATAACCATCTGGCAAACTCATAACATAATCATGAAATGCACAAAGTTTACATTTTTCCATCATTTCCTCATCACTAGCTGATGGATTAACAAGTTTCAAATTTTCGCGAATTGTCATATTAAACAAATATGGATTTTGTGTAATAACTGAAATATTTTCTCGAATTGTTTTCTCATCTAACTCTTCAATACAAACACCATCAAATAATATCTCTCCAGAATTTTTGTGATAAAGTTTGGGTAATAACTGAAAAATAGTCGATTTTCCTGCACCACTTTTTCCTACAAAACCAACAGTATCATTAGGTTTAATATGAAATGTAACATCTTTTAATACTTCATTTTCTCCATAACCAAAATAGACATTTTGAAATTCTATATCACCTTGTAATTTCTTAATATATTTCGTTCCATAATTTTCAATAGAATATTTGGAAGGATCCATAAGTTCATAAAGACGTAAAAAAGAATACTGAACATTCTTAGCATCTTCATAAAAATAAAATAAAGATTGTAAAAAGGAAAATGCTTGACCTTGATATGTATATAAAATTAAAAAATTAGTTGCTAAAAACATATCTTTAGAGATCAAAAAAATAACTAAAGCATAAACTCCTAATTCAATGAATTTTCGTGAAAAATACTGTAATTCTTCTAAAAATCTCACTTCCTTACGATTATTCCGATAAAATTGATTCATTCTTTTTTGATCATTTACTGTTTTTTCAATCATAGTATGCTTTAAATTTAAAACCTTAATATCTCTTATTCCACGAATAACTTCTGTAAATGTACTTGCATGTTTTTCACTTTCATGATCTTCCCTTTTTCTTTGCTCTTCTCGCTTTTTAACTGTTTTAAAACGTATAAAACACAAAAGAAGAGAAGCTAAAAGAATATATATTCCTACAATAGGACTTAAACAGAAAATATAAATAATTACTCCAAAAGAACTTAAAGAATGAAAAAAACTATAATTAAGCCGTGACAAAACACCTGCAACACTATTACAATCTCTTGTTATTCTTGTAGTAAAAAAAGAGGTACCTTTTTCATCAAAATTCTTTTGCTCTAGTAAAAATAAATGTTCTGAAATAAAAGCTTGTGTTTCCAAAGTAATCGAATCACTAAGTTTATATTCAAATTCATTTCTAAAAATTTGTAAAAAGTTCTCCAAAATAGATATGATAAATAACAAAAAAGCAAATAAAAGAATTTTATCTGGATGATAAGAAGTAATCGATTGTAATAATTGTGCACTAAAATATGGATAAACAAATCCAAAAAGTAAGGAGATACCACCAAACAGGAAAAAAAGAAAAACTTGAAATTTTCGCTTTAAGAAAAAAGACAATAACTTTTTATAAAACTCGTTTAAACTCACTTTATCACCTACTTATATTTCTTTAAAATACTTTCCATTTCTTCTAATTCTTCTTTACTCATTTCTTCTTTTGATAAAGTTTCATGAAACCAAACTGGCTCTTCTACTTTTACTGACCCCTTAATAGTCTTAGAAATTTCCTTATTATATTTTTTATTTTCTTTTTCTGCCATTGCCATTGCATCACTAGCAGTTTCAATACCTTGACGTTTCCAATGACCTGCTACCGTTTCTACAAACGCAACAGATAATTTATTATTATTTTTTTTCAAAGTATAATCAATCAATACATTAACAACTGCTGGCTTCAAACAACTATCAATTAATAATGTCTCTAATAACTTTAAATCTCGATTTGTAGGATTTGCTCCATTATATTTACTCTTTAAAAAATCATAAGGACTAGTATTTTCAAACACTTCTATAATTCTTCCTCTTTTACTTCCATCCCCTTCAGGACTTTTTAAATATTCGGGTTGTGTTCGATATACCAACGTAGGTAATTTACCATGGTTATTATATTGATAATACTTTCTTGTCTGACGCCTTAATTCTTCTTTCTCAATACTACCTTTTTCATTAATACTAAGTCGTAAAATCTCACACATTTTTAATGTATCTAATTGATAAAGAAACGCTAAATTATTAATGAGCTCTCTCATCCTTTTTCCAAATGTTCTTTCACTTACAAGACCTCGTGGCATACTAGAAATTAATAAATCAAAATCCACTTGATCTTCCATATTTAAAGGTAATACTTCTCTTCCAACTGCATCAAAATTTACAAACTCACTACTCGTTTTAAAAACTCCATCAAAACTTTTTGAAATATCCTGATACTCTTTTGTATCTATTTTAAATGTTCCATATTCCTGTTTTAACAAATCGTACTCGTATTTTCCAATATTATTATAAAGTACAACATTAAATATCGGATGAGAAAAAAACTCTTTAGCAGTAAGTGGAGAATATAACTCATAAATATAACTATTAATTTCTCCTTCTTTAAAATATGTTTTTAAAAGTCCTACTGCCTCTAAAGTTTCTCTTGCAAGCTTTATACTTTCTAACTTTGTTTTTAAAAGCGTCATTAAATGATGATGAGTATAATCAATACTTACAAACTCTAATCGATCTAAATCTCTCCAAAGAGTTAAATAAAGACTTACAGCAATACTTCCAATAATTGGTTCATAAAGACTAACTACATTTTTTCGATCCACTTCAGTTAATATCGTTTTATTAACCACCAAATATTTATCTGCTGGTAAAAGTGTCAATATTTTCATATACTCACCTCCAATAACAATTATTATACTGATACATCACTTCTTATACAAGAAAAAAACGCAATATAATATTGCATTTAACAAGCTTCATCACAAGTAGAATTAAGTAACTTCAAAATCATTTTTTGATAAATATTATAAAGTTCTTCTTTTTGCTTTTCATTCAAAGGAGTATAAGCATTTTCCTGAGATTTTACAGTATCTACATGAATATCTAAAATTTTTCCTTCTTTTACTACCACAACAGTTGGAGCATATAATCTTTTTTCTTTTGTATCAATATTTTTACCATCTTTATTTTTTAAATAATATGGTTCTAATACTGAATCTAATGCCACTAAAATTTCTTTATAGCCATTAGTTCCTTCATCACGAACTACTATTTTATCATTATCATCAAGAGTAAGTTGATCTCTTATATTTTTAATATCTACATAATAAATTTCTCCTAAATTAGTATTACTTGCAGCTTCTAATAATACTGGTACCATACTTCTACACCATGGACAACTAGAAAATCCAAAATAAAATAAACCAGTTCCATTTTTTAATTGCTCTGCTGCTTCATCATCAGATAAATACCTTATTGGATTATTCTCTTTAACTTCTACTACAGGATAATTCATTTTATTTTGTTCATTAATACTTCCATTTAAACTTTCATACTCCTCTTTAAATTTAAGAGCATCACTTAAAGTAGAAGACTTATTTTCTTGATTTTTTAAAGAAAGTCCACCAAAAATTGATGCAATACACATAATTACAACAACAATTGACATTAAAATCTTTTTATCTTTCTCCATTTTATTACCTCCATTTAACAAAAATTTTACTAAGAATTACATAAATTTGCAATCTTTTTATCATTTCTTTCATAACAAAAAAATAAATCATTTTTACTGGATTTATTTTTTTATTCTTCACTTTTTGTAGAAATAGAATATTTTGAAGGGCCTTTTATACAATGGCCATCCAAATCAAATCTGGAACTATGACATGGACAATCCCATGTTTTTTCTACTTCATTAAAAATTAAACCACATTTCATATGAGGACACACAGGATGAACAGTATGAAGTCCCTCATCGTCAACATAAGTAGCTAGTAAACGTCCTTTTTTAAAATAAAAACTCAAATTTTCAGAATACCACGATTTTGGATAAAACTTACTTCCTACAAAGGATTTTGTATTTTTATAAGAAGAAACTAAACTTTGAATAAATTGATCTACACCTTTTCTACAAGGATTAAATAAATCAGCATAATCATTATCTTTATTTTGTAAATGATCACTAATAATATTAGCACTTAATACACTTTGAATCATTCCCCAAGTTTGATATCCTGTTGCTAAATATAAATGAGGTGCTATATTACCAACATACGCTAAAGAATCTTGTGTCAGCAAATCTGTATTACTCCAACGACAATAAATAGCATCTTCCTTAATTTCAAAAATATTTTTTACTTTTTCAAAATGTTCTGGATCATTTTGTTTTGTTGAAATATCATGAGACTCTCCTAAACAAATTTGATAAACATCATTTCCATCATCATAAAAA
>CAJUNF010000030.1 GCA_910587775.1 uncultured Bacilli bacterium
AAATGAAAAATAATTTACAAATAACTACTCATGATTTTTTAATTTATCGTGATGATAATGATGATATTAAAGTAAATGTATTATTAATTAACAATGATATTTGGTTAACACAAAACCTAATTGCCGAATTATTTGGAGTTGGGAGAAGTACAATAACTGAACATATTAATAATATATTAAATAGTGGTGAACTTAAGGAAGAAACTTCCGTCGGAATTTCCGACGAAAGTACGGGTGGAAGAAAATCTAAAATATACAATTTAGATATGATTATTGCGATAGGTTATCGCGTTAATTCAAAAAAAGCAACGCAGTTTAGAATATGGGCAACAAAAGTTTTAAAAGAATACTTGATTACTGGTGTTGTTATGGATGACGAGAGATTAAAAAATCCAAACTATTTTTTTGGAGAAGATTATTTTGAAAGAACACTAGAAAGAATTCGGAATATCAGGTCTAGCGAAAGAAGATTTTATCAAAAAATAACAGATATATATTCATCTTGCAGTATCGATTATGATAAAGATTCTGAAATAACTAAAACTTTTTTTAAAACTGTGCAGAACAAACTTCATTATTCGGTCACTGGTAATACTGCTGCGGAGACTATTTATAATAGAGTTGATTCAGAAAAAGATAATATGGGTTTAACGAATTGGACAGGTTCTCCAAATGGACCAATTTATAAATATGATGTTGATATTGCTAAAAATTATTTAACAGAAAAAGAACTAAAAAACTTGAATAGAATAGTTACTATGTATTTAGATTATGCTGAATTACAAGCAGAGAATCATAATGCAATGACAATGCAAGATTGGGTAGAAAGATTAGATGCATTTTTACAATTTAATGGACAAGATATACTTCATGATGCAGGGAAAATATCTCATAAAGTAGCGCAAGAACTTGCTTTTAAAGAATATGATAAATTTAAAAAGAAGCAAGATCAGTTATTTATTTCTGATTTTGATAAATTTATTGAAAATACAAAATTATTAGAAACAATAAAAAGTGATAAAAAGTAACTATTAATTTTGAAAAATTTATATAGAAAGGAGCTAAAGAGCAATGAATTTGAGATATGTAGAAATAAATATTGATAATTTGGATTTCGCAGTTAAAATTCAAAATGAAATATTTCCATTAGAAGATGGAAGACAAAATTATATAGAAGGTATAACTAAAGATCCATACCGAAAGGAAATGGTAAATTACATTGTTTATGATGGAGAAACGCCTATTGGTGTAGTTGGCTTATACTCCTATAATGAATATCCTGTTGATGCATGGTTGAGCTGGTTTGGGGTTTTAGAAGAATATAGGAAAAGTGGCTATGGATCTAAGATATTTGATTTCTTTGAAAATTTATCATTGAAAAAAGGATATACTTCAATAAGAGTTTATACTGACAATGAATTTGACAAAGCGATAACACTTTATGAGAAAAAAGGAATGATAAAAGAATTTTACAAAAATAATAACGAAAGTGAAGAAATTAATAATAGCACAATTATATATTCTAAATCCTTAACCAAAGAAAATACAAAAAAGTGGAATAATAAATTTTTAGGGTTAACAGCTCAAAGTGAAAAAGAAAAACAAAGGAAGTGATATAAATGAACAACAATAAAGGACTAAATACGACAATTAACTGGTTGATTACGATTTATTTAACCCCCCCTAGCAAATCCTTATAAATAAAGACTTTCTTTGATTTTAAATCTTACACATTTTTATTAAAAAAGTGATAAAATTACTAAAAATTGATAAAAATATAGTGATTTTAATGATATTTATGATGAGAATTAAAAAGGTGATTACGACGTTGTAACCCCCTAGTAAAAATTATAATAAAAAACAAAAAAGGAAGGTGATAATAGTGGAAAAGGAAAATAAAATTCTGATAAATAATAATAACGAATTAACAAATGTCGAAAATATTTATCAGGACATACGAAATAAGATAATAGTTGCTAGAGAAAAAATGTTTAAACATATTGATAGTACAATGACGGAAGTATATTGGTATGTTGGTAAAATAACTTATGAATTATCAGAAAATAGTACGAAAGCAAGTTATGGAAAAAAGATAATAGATGCTTTATCTATAAAACTAACTAATGAATTTGGAAGTGGTTTTTCCTCTGTTAGTATAAGGAGAATGAGAAGATTTTATGAAATGTATCCAATATGGTCGACAGTGTCGACCGAATTATCTTGGGCACATTTTCAAGAATTAATTAAAATAGATAGAAAAGAAGAAAGAGACTTTTATGAAGCAGAATCTATTAAATCTAACTGGGGATGTAGAGAACTTCGTAGGCAAATCAATACTAAATTATATGATAGATATTTAATATCACCAGATAAAAATTTAATAATAGAGGATTCTAAAAAAGGACTGATAGAAAAACAACCAGAAGAACTATTAAAGACGCCATATATTTTTGAATTTGCAGGATTAAAAGAAAATAGAAATTATTTGGAAACAGATTTAGAGAGTGCTTTATTATCACATTTAACAGAATTTTTACTCGAACTTGGACGTGGATTTTCTTTTGTTGCTAGTCAACAAAGGATTAAAGTAGGATCTGAATATTACTATCCTGATTTAATATTTTATAATAGGTTAGCAAAGTGTTTTGTAATAATAGATTTAAAGATAGGTAAACTAACTCATCAAGATATTGGTCAAATGCAGATGTATGTAAATTATTATAAAAAAAGTCAAATGATCGAAGGTGAAAATGAACCAATAGGAATATTATTGTGTGCTGATAAAGATGATGCAGTGGTAGAGATGACTTTAGGTGATAATATTAAAAATGTTTATGCATCAAAATACTTAACTTATTTGCCAACAAAAGAGGAATTAATCAAAATAATTAGAGATGAAAAAGAATTATATGAGTTAGCAAATGAAGATAAAAATGATTAGGTAATAATATTAATTTTAATATTTCAATATTTATAAAAAATGACACATTTAACAACAATTATGATTAACTATATAATCAAGTTGGAGCGTGATTTTATGAATAAATATAATATTGAAGAATTAAGAGAAAAGTTAGAACGTTGTAGAAATGTAAATCTTGATGATGTTAAATTAGAGGATGTAGATGAAATAACTTCTATAAAAATAGATAGAAGAAAACCTAGTGAAGAAAGAATATTAGATTTTATTATAAATACAAAAAATCCTTATATATTTAAGGTAAACGGAAAATTAGTTAGAATTAGATTTTCAGATACAGACAAAACAGCAGAAGATTGTCTTACCAATGTTTTAAAAAATTTATATAGATAGTTTTTGGAGGAAAGTATGAATAAAATAAAAGCGATTATTTTAGATCTTGATGGAACATTGTTAGATGATAATAAAAAAATAGGAGATAAAACAATACATTATTTGAAACAAATTAAAAATAATGTAAAAATAATTCCAGCAAGTGCGAGACAATTTTGTACTATAAAACCTTACTTGGAAAATTTGGGCTTGTTAGACGAGAATAATTATACAATTTGCTTTAATGGTTCTTTAATAGTTAATAACAAAGAATCCGAAATATTTTCATCACATATTGATAAAAGTGTAGTTATTAAAATAGATAATTTCATTTTAGATAATAAAATAGATTGGACTTATTATCTGTATGATAATAGATTATTAAGAAACGAAATTAGTAATATTGAGAAGTTTGCAAACGAAAATAATATATATAAAATAGTTGGTGTATCAACGACTAGTGTAATAAACAAAATTAGAAGTAATTTACCTAAAGAAGCATTAGAAAATTTAGAAATAACTAGTAGCGAATTAAATAGAATAGAATTTGTTAACAAAGGAATGACAAAAGTTAAGGCAATTGAATTATTGTTAAATAAATTAGACATTGACAAAGAAAATGTTGTAGCAATTGGTGATGGGGACAATGATATAGATATGATAAAATATGTTGGTTGTGGAATAGCAATGTCAAATTCACCAGAAATAGTAAAAGAAAATGCAGATATAGTTACTGAATATTCTAATAATGAAGATGGTGTTTATTATGCAATTAAAGAATTGTTAAGTGAAGGAAGAGATAATGATGAATGACAATAATCGACAAAATTCGACAATCAACTGGGATATCGGGATTTATGTAAAACCATAGTTAAAACATTATAAATAAAGGATTTCTTTAAAATGAGTTTTTACATATTTAGTAAAAATTAAAGAAAAGGAGATGAAAAAATGAACTATGAAATAAAAAAATTTACTATTACTAAGTATCAAGATATCAAAAAAATATATTTAAATTGTTTTGATAAAGAAAATAGATTTTCCATAATGATTTTATTAGTAAATATAATTTTTAAAAGAGCTAATATGTATATGTTATTAATTAAAAATGAAGTTGTGGCATTTATATATTTGATTAATGATAATAGTCAAAAATTTATTTTGTATTTAGCAGTAAAAGAAAAATATAGAAATAAAGGAATAGGCACTTATTTATTGAAATGGTATTTAAGTAATAACAAGGATAATGAAATATATTTAAATATAGATGAGATAAACGAAAAATATGATGATTGTATAATTAGAAAAAAAAGATTAGATTTTTATATAAAGAATAATTTTTATAATACTAATTATTTAAGTGTGAATGGGTGCTCTATAGGACACATTTTATCAAATAAACAGGAATTTAATGTTGAAAAATATAAATTATTTGATAAAAAAATATCTAGATGGTTCTTATGTAAAAATGATGAAATAAAAAAAAGTTATGTAATAAATAAAGGAAGTGATATAAATGGACAATAATCGACAAAATACGACAATCAACTGGTATCCAGGACACATGGCAAAAACAAGACGTTTAATAGGTGAAAAATATGATTTGATAGACATTGTCTATGAAATTGTAGATGCAAGGATTCCATTTTCATCTAAAATAAAAGATATTTACAATATCATTGGCAATAAACCCAAAATACTAATTATGACAAAAAAGGATCTTTGTGATGAAAAAGCTACAAATTATTGGATAAAATATTATGAAAATTTAGGAAATCATGTTTTATTAGTGGATTTAAATAATAGTAATGACTACAAAAAAATTATTGATTTAACACATGAATTAATGAAAGAAAAACAAGAAAAGCGAATGGCCAAAGGTATGAAAGAAAAAGAAATCAAAGCTTTAGTAATAGGAATACCAAATGTAGGAAAAAGTACTTTAATTAACAGAATGTGTGGAAGAAAAGTCGCTAATGTTGGGAACAACCCTGGAGTGACTCAAAATTTAACTTGGTTAAGGACAAGAAGTGATATTTTATTATTAGATACACCAGGAATACTATGGCCAAAATTAGAAAATCAAGAAGTCTCATTAAACTTAGCTTCTTTCGCTGCAATCAAGCAAGAAATTCTCCCATTAGATGATGTAGCTGTACATATCATAAAAAAACTTTATGAGTTTTATCCTAAAATATTAAAAGAACGCTACAACGTAACCAAAATAGATGATTTTATTGAAGTTTACGAAACGATTGGAAGAAAAATTGGAGCAATGAAAAATAATGAGCCAGATTATGAAAGAATAAGTGCAAGAGTTGTAAATGACTTAAAAACAGAAAACGTAAAAGGAGTAACATTTGACCGTTGAAAACAAAAGAGAAAGTAGATTTAAGAAGTATTGAAAAACGTCTATGGAGTGAAGGCTATGAATTAATTGCTGGTGTAGATGAAGCAGGACGAGGTCCACTAGTAGGACCCGTAGTAGCAGGAGCTGTGATTCTTCCAAAAGACTATAATTTAGAGGGTTTAAATGATTCTAAACAGCTTAGTGAAAAAAAGAGAAATTTGTTTTTTGACATTATTATGAAAGATGCAATTAGTGTTGGAATAGGAATCGTAGATGCAAAAACAATAGATGAAATTAATATCTATGAAGCAAGTCGTCTTGCTATGAAAAAAGCTCTACAAAATTTAAAGATAAAACCTGATTATATTCTAACAGATGCTATGAAAATAGAACTTGATACTCCACTAGATGCAATTATTCATGGAGATGCACTATCACTTAGTATTGCAGCAGGAAGTGTAATAGCAAAAGTAACTAGGGATCGTTTAATGGAACAATTAGATGAACTTCATCCAGAATATGAATTTAAAAATCACAAAGGCTATCCCACCAAGAGACACTTAGAACTTTTGTCAAAATATGGACCATTAGAAAATTACCGATTTACATATAAGCCAGTTCGTGCTTTAATGGATAAAGAAATGCAAAAAGAAGAGGTGTAAAACTTTGAAAAAATTAGTCATTGTGGAATCTCCACATAAATGTAAACCAATCGGAGCATATTTAGGAAGTGAATTTAAAGTAGTTTCTTCAAAAGGGCATATTAGGGACTTAGCAACTTCGGGTAAATTTGGATTAGGAGTAGATCTTGAGAATGATTTTGAACCAAATTATGTTCCTATAAAAGGTAAAAAGAAAATGATTACTGAGCTAAAAAAAGAGGTAAAAGATTCTAGTTTTGTATATCTTGCGACAGACCCAGATCGCGAAGGAGAAGCAATTAGTTGGCATTTAAAAGAAGCACTAGAAATCAAAGAAGATAAATACGAGCGAGTTACATTTAATGAAATTACCAAAAATGTTGTACAAGAAGCGTTTAATGAAACAAGAAAAATTGATGATAATTTAGTAAAAAGTCAAGAAACAAGAAGAATCCTAGACAGAATCATCGGCTTTCGATTAAGTAAATTAATGCAAGCTAAAACAGGTGGAAAAAGTGCAGGACGTGTTCAAAGTGTAGCTTTAAAACTAATCGTAGATCGCGAACGTGAAATTGAAAGCTTTATTCCAGAAGAATATTGGAGCATTGAAGCAGACTTTAACGAATTTACTGCAGAACTTGAAAAATATCATGGCAAAAAAGTAGAGATTCATGGAGAAGCTGAAGCAAATGAGATTTTAAATAGTCTATCAAAATCTTTTAAATTAGAAAGTGTAGATACAAAAGATACAAAAAAATCTAGTAAACCAGCCTTTATTACATCAACACTTCAAAGAATGGCTGCAACTAGCATTAATTTTGCTCCTTCAAAAACGATGAGAGTAGCTCAAAAATTATATGAAGGTATTGAACTAGAACACGAAACAGTAGGTTTAATTACATATATGAGAACTGATTCAGAACGTCTTTCACCAGTTTTTGTTAGTGAAGTTCATGATTATATTAAAAAGAAATATGGGTCAGAATATGTTGGAGCTGTAAAAATACCAAAAGGAAAAAAGAATGCTCAAGACGCACATGAAGCAATTCGTCCAACAAGCATAGATCGTACTCCAGAATCAATAAAAGCATATTTATCAAATGACGAATATAAATTATATAAATTAATTTATGACCGAGCACTATCAAGCCTTATGTCAAATGCAGTTTCTTTATCTACTACAGTAATTTTAGAAAATAATGGATACACATTTAAAACAACTGGAAGTATTTTAAAGTTTGATGGTTACTTAAAAATTTATTCTTCTTATGAAGAAACAAAAGACGTAATTTTACCAGATTTTGCAAATTATAAAAGTGAAGTGATTATTGCAAATGATATTTTAAAATATCAGCATTTTACCAAACCTCAAGCAAGATATTCTGAAAGTTCATTAATTAAAGAACTAGAATCTTTGGGGATTGGAAGACCAAGTACATATGCAACCATTGTACAAACAATAAAAGAGCGAGGTTATGTTTTATTAGAAGACAAAAAATTTCGCCCAACTGAAGTTGGAATTGAAACAACAGATAAGCTACAAGAATTTTTTAGTGGAATTGTAAATGTAAAATATACCGCAAATATGGAATCAGACTTAGATGAAATTGCAGAAGATAAACAAAATAATATCACGGTTCTTCATGAGTTTTATGATGAATTTGAACCCTTAGTTGAAAAAGCTTTTCAAGAGATGGAAAAGAAAGAAGCTGAGAAGACTGGGGAGACTTGTCCAGAATGTGGTAGTGATTTAGTAATTCGAAAAGGAAAATATGGAGAATTTACAGCATGTTCTAATTATCCAACTTGTAAATATATTAAAAAAGAAGAAAAAGAAAAACAAACTATTATTGATTGTCCAAAATGTGGAAAAACAATTGTAGAAAAACACACCAGAAAAGGAAAAATATTTTACGGATGTACTGGTTATCCAAACTGTGATTTTGCATCTTGGTATAAACCCACACCGAATAAGTGTGAAGAATGTGGTGGAATTATGCTAGAGAAAAAAGATGGCTTAGAATGCATGGATTGTAAAAAGAAGAAAGAAGAATAATCTTTTTCTTTTTAATTGACAGAAAAATATAGATTATGATACAATGATCTCTTATTTAGAAAGGGAAAAGATATGAATCTAGAAAAACAACAATATTTTTTATGTTTAGAATATCGTGATCCAGTCACAAAACAATATGGAAAGAGTTATTTATCTTTTAATGAAACTGATTTGATTTATGATGTGATCTATCGATATAATTTGGAACAAATTGATTTTTTTCTAGCACATCATTCCAAAGAAGAACTTGTAAATATTATTAAACAAGACAATGTCTTATATTTTATAAATGATATTGAAAATATGGAACATATTAATTTTTCGATTCGTTATTATGATAATGAGAATAATAAAGAACGTCTTGCTGCTCCCATATTAAAAAAAGAATGTTATTTTTTTGATATGGAAAAATATTTAAAAGAGCATCTAACTGTTTCAGAACGAAAAAGCTTGTATAATAAATTAGGAGGATATCTAACTAATAATCATATTTTAGAAGAAACGAAAACATTTATTCAACATATTCAAAGTTTAAATGAAGAAGAGCTATGGCAAGAATTTTTAAAATTACCATATCAAGAGCAAAGAAAAATCAAAATCATTGCTTATGAAAATGCTGTTCCTGAAATACAGCAAATTCTTCAAAATCAAAGTTTAAATTATTCTTATAGTCTTAAGAAAAATATGGCCGCTTAAAATTGCTTTCGGCCTTTTTAAGTGTTATAATATCCAGAAAAAAGGAGACTATTATGACAGAGACAGATCGAATGAATATCATTAAAGCGCTAAAAAGTATGATGTGTACGTTAGGTTTAGATGTAGAAATCTCTTCTAAATTAAAGACAAAAACTACTTTTGAATTAATTAAAATGTTTTTGAAATATAAAGCGCTAATAAAAGAGAAAAAATTAAAGCGACCAGCTGGTTCATACATAAGTCAAGTAACTTATGAAAAAATGATTTTACTTATTTCTAAAAATCATACAGATACTTCGGTAAATAGAACATACGATCAAGAAGATTTAGAAATACTTAATTACTTAGAAAGTTTAACACTTGCCGATTTAGACGGCAAAGAGCAATCTAAAATGTTTCCATATCTAAATAGTTCTAAATTAAGAAGCCTTTCTTCTTCAGAATTACTAGATGTATTTGGATTATGTACATATTTTCAATTAAGTCGATTAGAAAGTATTATAAAAACAAATCAGAATTTAGGAATAATAGATGATTCAAAAATGAAATTAGATAGATTGTGTGAGCTGATTAGAAGGGTCTTTGGACAAGCAAATGATTATTTTGCATTACTCTCTAACTTTGAAGAAATAACAACTTGGTCTACCGCTCCTATAATAGAATGTAGAAATACATTAGATGGTAAACTAAAAACGTATTTATATCAATCGCCAGAAAAGCAAAAATATTTAAACCGAATTTATAATGAAGAATCGTAATATTTTACATTCTTTTTTTTGTTTGCTAAAATAAAAATATGAGGGATTATATGAATGTAGAAGATAAGAAAAAGTTGTTAATATACATTAATGAAAACAGTGAAGTTAGTAATTTTTTGAATCATATTAAAATTACCAGAAATTATACTGAAAACACGATAATTTCTTATGAGCAAGAATTATGGAAATATTTTTTCTTTTTAAAAGAGCATAATATCAAAGAAACAAAAATAACCAAAGAAAACATTCGTGCCTATTTAAAAAGTTTGGATGAAAAGCATTGCAAAAATACCACTATATCCCATAATATAAGCGTTATAAGATCTTACTATAATTATCTTCTATTAGAAAATAAAATAAAAAATAATATTTGGAATCAAATTAAAAATCCTAAAATACCAAAAAAACTACCTAATTTTTTAACTACAATGGAAATAGAAAAATTATTAAAAGAAACTGATTTAAATACTCCTTTTGAAATACGAAATCGTCTTATCATTGAACTACTTTTTGCAACAGGATTGCGAGTATCAGAACTAGTAAACATTAAAATAAGTGACATATCTTTTGAAGAAAAAAGCATACGTACATTAGGAAAGGGAAAGAAAGAGCGAATTGTATACTTTGGAGACTATGCGAAAGAAATGCTTCAAAAGTATTTAGAAAAATCGAGAAATGAGTTTTTAAATAATAAGACAAGTACGTACTTATTAGTAGGTAAAAATAGTTTAAAATTAACAAGAAATAGAATTTCTGAAATATTGGAAGAGACCGTAAGAAAAATAGGACTGCAACATCATATATCTCCACATGTATTAAGACACACTTTTGCGACACAATTATTAAATAATGGTGCTGATATTCGTAGCGTGCAAGAACTTCTTGGTCATGAAAAACTTAGTACTACTCAAATATATACCCATATTACAAATGATCAACTAAGAAAAGCATATTTAGATAATATGCCTAGAAAATAAAAATTGTGCTATAATAAAAAAAGAATAGAAAGTGGGAATTTCATGAAATATGTATATTCTTTTAACGAAGGAAATAAAGAAATGAAAAATATCCTTGGAGGAAAAGGTGCAAATTTAGCAGAAATGACAAAACTAAATTTACCAGTTCCAGAAGGATTTACAATAACAACCGAAGCTTGTTTAAGTTATTACCACAATGAAGGAAGTATAAAAAAAGAAATTGTGGCAGAGATTTTAGAGCATTTAAAGAAGCTGGAACAAAGTACAGGAAAAACGTTTGGTCATGGCAAAAGACCATTGCTATTAAGTGTACGATCAGGATCTCCAATTAGCATGCCAGGAATGATGGATACTATTTTAAATTTAGGATTAAATGAAGAATCAGTAAAAACTTTGATAGATTTAACACAAAACAAACGCTTTGTCTATGATTCTTATCGTCGATTTATTATGATGTATGCTGATGTTGTTAAAGGATATGATAGGAATGTATTTGAACTAAAATTAGAGGAATATAAAAAACGTAAAAATGTAAAAAAAGATACAGAATTAGATGAAATAGATTTAGAAAACTTATCTAAAGAATATTTAAAAATTTATGAAAGTCAAAATGGTAGTCCATTCCCGAGTGACCCAACAAGACAACTATTAGAAGCAATCTCTGCGGTTTTCCGTAGTTGGAACAATGATCGAGCTATTTACTATCGAAAAATGAACAATATTCCAGATAATTTAGGAACAGCAGTAAATATTCAATCTATGGTATTTGGTAATATTGGATCAAATTCTGGATCAGGAGTTGCATTTACTAGAAATCCTTCTACAGGAGAAAAAAAATTATATGGAGAATACTTGATGAATGCTCAAGGAGAAGATGTTGTTGCAGGTATTCGTACACCGCTTTCCATTGACTCTCTTTATCAAACAAATCCAACCCTTTTTAAACAATTTGAATATTATGCTAATATATTAGAAACTCATTATAAAGATATGCAAGATATGGAATTTACAATTGAAGAAGGAAAACTTTATATGCTTCAAACAAGAAATGGTAAAAGAACTCCAGAAGCAGCTTTAAAAATAGCAGTTGATATGGTTCATGAAAATTTAATTACTAAAAAAGAAGCAATATTAAGATTAACTCCAAAAGAACTATCAAGCATTTTACATCCAACATTTATTATGCATGATAAAACGGCTATAACAAAAGGAATACCTGCTAGCCCAGGAGCAGCAGTTGGTCAAATTTATTTTACCGCAAAAGATGTAATAGATGCCAAAAAACAAGGAATAAAAGCCATACTTGTAAGAACAGAAACGAGTCCTGAAGATATAGAAGGAATGCATCACGCTGAAGGGATTTTAACGATTCGTGGTGGAATGACTTCTCACGCAGCAGTTGTAGCAAGAGGAATGGGAGTTTGCTGTGTAAGTGGGTGTGAAAATATTATTGCAGATGAAACAACCAAAACACTTCAATTTCCAAATAATCAAATATTAAAAGAAGGTCAAACAATTTCTTTAAATGGAACCACTGGTGAAGTTTTTTTAGGCAGTATCCCATTAAAAGAAAGCTTAGACAATGATAATCTCTTAGAATTTTTAAATTGGACAGATGAATTTAAAACAATCGAAGTAAGAGCAAATGCTGATACTGAAAAAGATGCTATAACAGCAAAAAAATTAGGAGCAAGTGGAATTGGTCTTTGTAGAACAGAACACATGTTTTTTGATACTTCACGAATTTTCTCTTTTCGAAAAATGATTTTATCAGTATCTTTAGAAGAACGTGTAAAATACTTACAAGAATTATTGCCATACCAAAGAGAAGATTTTTATAAACTATTTAAAACAGTTGCACCAGAAGCAGTAGTAATTCGTTATTTAGATCCTCCTTTACATGAATTTTTACCTAAAACTTTAGAAGAAAAAGAGCAATTAGCAAGGTCTTTGAATATTAATATGGATACTATGGAAGAACGTATTTCTAGTTTAAAAGAGTTTAACCCAATGATGGGTCATAGAGGGTGTCGTTTGTGTATCACATATCCTGAAATTGCTATTATGCAAACAAAAGCGATCATTGAAGCTTGCATTTTACTATTACAAGAAAATATTGCCATTAAACCAGAAATAATGATCCCACTAACTGTAGATCAAAAAGAGTTTGAAGTGGTAAAAAAAATAGTGGATGATACAGCAAATAAAATTATGAGAGATCATCAAGTTAAAATAGAATATGTAGTTGGAACAATGATTGAACTACCAAGAGCATGTGTTTTAGCAGATAAAATTGCTGAAAGTGCAGAATTCTTTAGCTTTGGAACAAATGATTTAACACAATTAACTTACGGTTTTAGTAGAGATGATTCTGGAAAATTCTTAGAAGAATATAAAAATAAAAATATTATAGAAAATGACCCTTTTAAAACTATTGATCAAAATGGAGTTGGATCACTAATGAAAGTGGCAATCTCGATTGCAAAAAAGGTACGTCCAAATATTTCTTTGGGAGTTTGTGGAGAGCATGCTGGAGATGAACAAAGTATTATTTTCTGTAAAGAAATTGGACTTCATTACGTTTCTTGTAGTCCATATCGCATACCTGCAGCAAAACTGGTTTCCGCGCAAATAGCATTAAAGTAATTTATAATAAAATAGAAAGGTGATAAAATGAAAACATTATGTATTGGACACACAACATATGATATTAGTGTCCCAATAGATGGATATCCAATAGAAAATGGAAAATATCAATTAAC
Source organism: uncultured Bacilli bacterium (assembly GCA_910587775.1). Taxonomy (GTDB): domain Bacteria; phylum Bacillota_I; class Bacilli_A; order RF39; family UBA660; genus MGBC162267. Next base: position 13,533 of record CAJUNF010000030.1, read on the forward strand.
AGACAAAATGGAAAGTAGTGGAAGTGGTGCTAGTAATGCAGCTTTCTTACTTTCCAAATGGAATGTAGAAACATATTTTTCTGGTGTTATAGGATACGATGACTTTGGAACATTTATAAAAAAAGAAATGGAAAAAGCTGGCATTAAAACAGCATTTTTAGAGACAAGTTATGATAAAAAAACTTCTACATCATTTATTTTAATTAATTCTCAAAATCATACACGAACTATTTTTAGTATTGAACCTGAAGAATATCATTTAAAAAAATATGAGTATGATATGAATCCAGACGCAATTTATATGGATGGATATGAATACTCAGCAAGTATTACAGCGATGAATAAATATCCAAACGCTATAAGCGTATTGGATGCTTCCCTTCCAACAAAAAACTTAATAGCTTTAGCACGTGATGCCAAATATTTATTGTGTTCAATAGAGTTTGCAGAAGGAATATCAAATACAAAAATTGATTTTTCTAATCCAGTTACATTGTTAACAGTTTACAAAAGAGTAAAAGATCGTTATCCAAAAAGTGAAATAATAATTACCCTAAAACAATATGGAGCACTTTATTGTATGAACAATGAAGTAAAGCAAATGCCACCATTATCAGTATCTGAAGTAGATAGAACGGGAGCAGGAGATATTTTCCGTGCTGCATTTACTTATGCAATAGCTTCAGGATACGATATAGAGTCTTCAGTACGAATTGCTAATATTGCAGCAGCACTATCTACATCAAAAATGGGAGGAAAAGAATCTATTCCATTATTAAGTGAAGTAATACAAAATTATGAAAATCGATTCGGCCCAATGAAACAAGAACAAAAGCCACAAGAAGATTTATCAAAAACTAATATAGAAGAGCCAAAAATAGAGCAAATACCTCAGCAAGCACCGCTACCTCCAAATAATTTAAATATACAACAAGAAGCTATAGCACTTCTTCAAAATAATGTAACAGCTAATAGTGGATTAAATCAGCCCCCACAAACTATGGATCAAAAATGATTTTAAAAAGTTATCCAACTTTAGATGTTCATGGAGAAACTAGAGACACAGTCGTGTACTTAGTAAATTCATTTATTGACCACAATGTAAAATTAAAAAAGAAATGTGTTGTAATTAGTCACGGAAAAGGATCTGGAATATTAAAAGAAAAAGTCCATGAACTATTAAAAAGAAATCCTTTTGTTTCAGAATATCATTTGGATGGGATGAATATCGGTGCCACAGAAGTGTTGCTTAAAATCACGTCGAAATTTGACAAATAATTATAAACGTGGTATAGTGAAAAAGCAATAGGGAATAATACAGCTAGACACAAATTTGACAAATTAATAGTTTTGTGCTATAATGAACATATCAAAGAATTTTTTAGGGGGTAAAAAAATGAAAGGTTATGTTTTAGATTATATTGATGAAAATGAATTTAGAAAGTTAGAAAGAGCATTAAAAAAATACAACATGTTAGCTTTCAAAAAATTAAATTTTGAATATTATCCTGCTTTAAGAAATGGTAATTTTGTTGGGGAAATGATATCTCAAAACAAGAAAAATGCGACAGAAACATATGAATTAAAATTACCAAGTGATAAAATGTTTGCACAAGTTCATGGAGATGTAAAATTAGTATATACAGTTTATAAAAAAGAAGAAACTGTAATGCTTGACAAAATTACACCAACTGATATCTTGTTAGAAGGACACAAATCTGAATTAACTACTTATAAAGGAATCATGATATCAAAAGCAAATGCTTCAAAAGATATTTTTAAAATTGATTTATTAAATATGTTACAAGATAAGTAATTCTTATCTTTTTTTATGCAAATTTTCTCTTGCAAGCACATATACTTTATGATATCATTAGGAAGTAACGGACCTTTAGCTCAGTTGGTTAGAGCAACCGGCTCATAACCGGTCGGTCGTAGGTTCGAGTCCTACAAGGTCCACCATTTATATAATTGCAGGCGTGGCGAAATTGGTAGACGCACTAGACTTAGGATCTAGCGGAGTGATCCATGGGGGTTCAAGTCCCTTCGCCTGCACCAAAATGATATCAAACTCGAGCTTTTATAGTTCGAGTTTTAAAATAATTTAATAAAGAGCAAATACCTATAGAAATTGTAAAAATGGATTTTCAAGAACCAGAAATAAATGATATAGAAATTGTTTCCAGAAGTAAAGCAATGCAAGCCTATCAAATTTTAGGAAAACCTTGTTTTGTAATTGATTCAGGATTTAATATTCATAATTATCCTAATAATCCTGGATATCCTGGGGCTTTTGTAAGACGTAGTGGAATTTCTGAAGATATAGAAGGATTACTAAATACTTTAAAAGATGTTGAAGATAGAAGCTGCCAATTCTTAGATTGTTTAACTTTCTATGATGGAAACGAGTTTTTTAACTTTTATGGAAAAAATGAGGGATATATAACTTATGAGAAAAGAGGAAAAGGACATAAAGAAATGCGTTCAGCTTTATGGTATGTATTTCAACCTAAAGGTTCTGTTAAAACATTAGCAGAAATGACCAATGAAGAACGAGAATGTGGACACATTTCAGCCAAAAATCAATTTATTGAATGGTATAAAAAAAGGTATTTAAATACAAGACGATTAGTAAAAGATGAAATATAATCATTTAAATTTCTAAAAAAAGCTTTCCATTTTGTTTGTTATACTATGGAAAGCTTTTTATATACTTTTATTTTTAATTACTAAATTTTTAAAAATTTTATTTCTCTTTTTCTAATGCGTAGGATCTTCCTTTTACTTGGGTAAAGAAAGAAGTGGTTAAATCATCACTTTTATTTTGATATATATGATCATTTTCATATTTTTTTATAATACCTTCATCATCAACATCAATTAATACAGTATTTTGTGTTAATTGTGAATATTCTTGAGGAGTAAAATTCTTTATTCTGGCATTAGTTTCATTGTAATAATTGGTTAAATTATCATAATGAATAATTTTATTCCTTTTTAAATTTTCAAATCTAGCATTACATATATCATAAACCTCATCACCAATAATTGTTAAAATAGCCATGTGTCTTACTTGTGCTAAGCTATACATTGCTCTTATTAAATCAGATGAGTAATCTTTTAAAAACTCACTAGTTTGAATCCTGTTAAATAAATCTAAAATATCATCCTTATTCTGTCCACATATTATTTTATCTCCATTTTTTATTGTGCTGTATTCGCTTTCTGTTATCAATCCTTGTCTGTTTTCTACTATAGCAAGATAAAATTCATCTAAAGGTTTTGATAAAAGGATTTGATTTATTTCATCTTGCGAATATTCAGGAATCGTTTTAACTCTTTCGTTTTCTAATTTATTTTTTTTACTATAACGAATTAAAAATCTAGTAGAAGTATCATCCTTAGAAAGAGTGTTAAAATCTATTTTACATGCTATCTCGTTTTTATCAAAGATTTCTAATAATTTTGCTAAGCTGAAATAAAGATAAGCATATTTATAAATTATCTCAGTTTGCATAACTCCAATAAAAAACTTTCTTTCTTCCATACTATTAACAAACTTATATACTGCCACAATCTTATCTTTATGATGCATTATAAGCTCAATAGGATTTTCTATATCACTTGCTAAATCATTAAAATCTCCACAAAAAATTAAATTAAAGTTAAAATACCTATTAGGTTCTTCTTTATTATTAGCATCTGTAATTAATTGATAAATGACTTCTTTCGCAAATTTTAAAGTATTATCATTCATATTTTCATATAATTCTTCATCTTTATCACTATCAATTAATCTGGCACCACCTCGAATAATCTTTGGAGAGATAAATAAAAAATTTTTCTCTTTCCTTTTTTCTTCTTTCATGCTCATATTTAGTCCTCCTTATAAAACAATAATACTATATCACTATTTAATAATTTTTTTTAGATATATAATATAATTTACAATTTAACACGAAAAACTGTACAAAAATCCAATTTTAT
>CAJUNF010000031.1:0-13264 GCA_910587775.1 uncultured Bacilli bacterium
TACAACAACTTTTTTTAAAAGAAAAGAGCATTGACCTTTGTCAACACTCTGAGAAGACTGATTAGTCTTCTTTTATTATGCTCTTCTTTAAATTACAGTATGTTTTGATTCTAATAGTGAGAATAAACAAAAACGCTTCTCTCATAGATGGCTTTAAATTACAGTATGTTTTGATTCTAATTTTTAGCATAAAGAAATAGTTCTTCCTTAGTTTTATACTTTAAATTACAGTATGTTTTGATTCTAATTCATTCTTCACGTTGTACCAGACTATCACATTTGGCACTTTAAATTACAGTATGTTTTGATTCTAATGAAAATAATACTAATGCTACTTTAAAAAATACTTTTTACTTTAAATTACAGTATGTTTTGATTCTAATGATCACCAAATGGTAATTTTTCATACATCATAACAGACTTTAAATTACAGTATGTTTTGATTCTAATTTTCTATTACAATTTCATAGTTAGAACTGTGAGAAACTTTAAATTACAGTATGTTTTGATTCTAATTTCATTAACTCTAGAAAAGTACTTAATTTTATAACCCTTTAAATTACAGTATGTTTTGATTCTAATTGTTTTTCGGATTTAATTTACGCTAATGTTCCAGACCTTTAAATTACAGTATGTTTTGATTCTAATTGATATAAATCTCTATCTTCCCTGATTTCTTTTAAACTTTAAATTACAGTATGTTTTGATTCTAATTTGATTAAATTAGCTAACTAATAGCTTTTAATTTCTTCTTTAAATTACAGTATGTTTTGATTCTAATCCGTGAAATTAATCACTTTTTCAATTAATTTCTATAAAAATATATCATTTCTTTAAAAAAAATTCTACGTTTTTATTTTTTTTAATAAAAATGTCTGTCGATCTCGAGGTGTTTTTATTACTTTCAAGGTCGACAGATTATATAAATTGATGATTATCATCTATTTCGGCAGTAATATATATTTTGTTTAGCCATTTTTTATTATTAGATTTAAATACTATACATGAATCAATTTCTTTTCTAAAAAATGATGATAAAGCTGCTTCTAAACAAAATAGTTGACTCTTTGATATTTCCCCTTCAAAAACAGAATTTTGAACATGATATAAATATTTTTTGCATTCTTTAAAAACTTTTCTTTGAACTTTTTGAAAATCTCCAACCTGCTTAATATCATAAACTAAAATTATATACATATTACCACCATATTTTAAAACCGCGATATACTTTATCATCAAAAAGATGTTTAATTAATTTATATAATTCCAATTTGATTAAATGTTCATAGCTTATTTTTCTTTTTAAAGTTCGATGCATTATAGTTCTTGAAAGGCAATCTTCTAGTTCTTTTAAAACAATCTTTTTGGCGTTTTCCTTAATTTTTAAAAAGTTAGAATCTATTTCAAAATCATCTTCAGATATCATATTTTTATTAAGTAAGCTAAATATCGTACGATCCACAATAAGTGGTTTAAAAATTTCTGAAACATCTAAAGCTAGAGAAAATCTTCTTTCCGAAGGTTCATGTAAATAGCTAATAGTGGGATTTAGTTGCGTTTGATAAATTTGACTTAAAGTTTTTGTATAAATAATTGTATTCATAAAAGATATCAAGGAATTGATCATATTATCTGGAGGATGTTTTACTCTTTTTTCAAAATTTATTTCTTGATTTATAATTATATTCCACGAATCATAATAAACTTTTCTAATATTTCCCTCTACTCCCATCAAAGCTTCTATCGTTTTTGTTTCCTTTAGTTCTTTTCTTAATTCAATAATTTGATCCATATAACTTGCTAAATTTTTCCCTCTTGATTGATAATATTTTAAGTTTCTTAATATATTAAAACTACCAGCATCAATAAATTCTTGTGCAAGTTCTAATCGTTTTTCTGGTGTAATATAATGTTGTACTTGTTTTACTAATAATTTTCCTGAAACTAACTTTTCTTTTGGATAAAATGTTCCAGAATAATAACCATAATAATTGTACATGTGAATTAGAATACCATGTCGTGATATAAAGTCAAAAAGACGAGAATTATAAGTAATTGTTCCAAAAGCATGTATATCTTTGATTCGTTCAATTGGAATATCTTTTTTTATAGTATTTTCATCAATTAAAGTAATTGAATTATCTCTTCTTTTTAATTCTCCACTACTGAAAAGGTAATATGATTGTTTCATTCTTCAATAAAGCAAAATTCATAATATGCACACTTATTACAAATTTTTTTCCTTTCTAATTTTGGTAAATCTTTCTTTAATATTTCCTCAATTTTTTCTAATTGATTTTGAATAAATAATCTATCTTCTAAACTTAGTTCTACATATTCCTGATATCGTTCAGTTGGTACTTTTAATATTCCCTTTACATCTTTCATTCCTTTTTGTTCTAATGTATAAAGATAATACTTAATTTGTTGTAAGGCAAATTCTTTGGAATGAGAACTTTTTTTTATTTCATAAATTATGCCATTTTTTAAATAGTCAATATTTATTCCATCAATCTGTATTCCTTTTTCTTCTTGTTTATAATAGTTTTGTTCAATATTTTTTCCTATCTTAACATCTTCATTTCCTTCTTCTAAATTAATATTATTTTGATATAACCATAATTTTCTAGGACATAAAACACTATAGGAAAAAGCAAGTCCTCCAATGTTAGCTATATTGGTCATTATATTCTTCATAAATTAATCCCTCACTTTTTTCATATTTATAATAGACACGATAGATTTTATCTTTTAAAAATTCATTATATATTTCATTTTTTAATTTGTAGAAAGGTATTTGTAAGGTATATTTTAACAATTCATTTTGATAGTTTATTTTCTCTAATCCAACACTTTTTTCATATTTATCTTTTAGATCATTAATTTCATTTATATTCTTTTCATATATTTCTTCTGGAATTACAGTGATATCATGAATATCTCTAAACATATCATTTACTTTTTTTTGATCAAATTTTCCTGGATAGCAGTTTTTTAATTTTTCGATTTTATTTTCTATTTCATTTAAATAATCTGTATTTTTTAATTGTTCTTTGTTATAAATGTTATTAATAATTTCTAATTTACTTTCCTCGGTTAAAATTTGATCGTTATATTTTTGAATATAATTCCAAGTTAGATTATAAATATTTGCATCATATATTCCTGTTGAATTTTTTTGTTTTAATCCTTCTTTCGTATTATAGATGTAAACATTTGGATTAGCTTGATCAATATTTCGCTTTCGATAACATCTACCCATTCGCTGAAATAAACTATCCGCTGTTGATAAATCTGTATGAAGAATATCAAAGTCTATATCTAAACTTGCTTCTACAATTTGTGTACTTACCCAAATTCCATTTTCAGCTTCTAATAAAATTTCTTTTTCTTTTTCTTGACGATCTTTTTTTATAAATTTGCTATGTAAAAGATTAACTCTAACATTTGAAGATTTAAAGTATCGATATACCTCTTGCGCTTTGAAAACTGTATTACATATAACTAATACTTTATTATTTTTAGCTTGTTTTAAAATCAAATCATATTGAAACGAATTATTTATTAGTTTGATATGATGTCTTTTTGGAAATTTAAAATCTAAAAATTCTTTTATTTTATATTGTTCCTCTTTTAATCCATTTTCTTTTAATAAATCTAAAAAAATGGGAGGCAATGTGGCTGTGGTAATAGCAAATTTACCACCTTCTTTTACTAAATAAGGCAATCCAACGATTATACAAGCAATAATGGTTGATGAGTACATTTGAATTTCATCAATTATTACTTTAGAATACGATAGTGTTGCAAATAATAATTCATGACCTAGTGCTTTTAAAGGAAATTTAAATAATTGATCAATTGTTGTTATTGTTAAAGAATCTCCTAGTTGTTTAGTGATTTTGTATTTCTCATAAATATTGATTTGAGTTTCTTGTAATGAATTATTTAAAAAGGCAAAAGCATCTGAATGTAACAGTGCAACATCTTGATACTCATATGTTTTTTTGGCACGTTCATAAATAGCATTTGATGCTACGCGAAGTGGAAGAGTATAAAATGCTTTATCCATGTCAGTCCATAGAAATGAAGCTTCTGTTTTTCCCATACCTGTTGGTGCTATTACGATAACATTTTCACTCCTATTTTCTTTCATAAATTTTTGAAGAGAATTTAAATTCCATTTTGTTTCAATTTTTTCTAAAAATCTTTTACGATTTTCAAAATTAAATTGTTCTAAAACATTTATCCCAGCACTTCCAGCATAATCACATTTTTGTAGCAATCCTTTTAATTTAGCATAACTTGGCCAGTCAAAAACCTTATCTCCAGGACCTGGATAAGGAAATAAAACATATTTATCATAACTTAGAGATATTTCCAGATTTTTTTCAAAGCATCTAGAAATATTTTTTTTCATATACTTATTGTAATATTTTATTATGTTTTCCTTTTCTTCTTCTCTGTTATGATGATAATAAATACTTGTTACTAAATTGCTAATTTCAGATGTATTAAAATTTTCTTCTAGTAGAGCAAATTCTAAAAACAGTGGACTTAAAAAATTATGATGGATTTCTCCATCATTTGTTTTTGTATTTTTATTAATTTTTTCTTGAAACTTCTCATTAACCTTTCCATAATCGTGAACTTGGCAAGCAAGGCATAATAACATTTTTTCATGAAGAGAAAATTTATCTGGATATGTTTTTAGTAAATTGTTTGCAACCTCTACAACTAAATTTGTATGTTCTTTTAATGTTTCATTTGTTTTTGCTTTAAAACAATCTTTTTTTATTGACCCAGTTTTTATAAATTTTTCTATATTAAACATACAACATTTTCCTCGTCATCCAATAAAACATCATATAATATTGTATTTCTTGGAATGTAGCGCATATTAAAGTATTCACTAAAAATTCTTAGTTTTGTTTTAGGATCAAGTTTAAATACTTTTTTTATTTTGTAAGTTGGTCCTTTTAATCTTTTAGAATTATTTTCATCTTCTTTAAAATACATTGACAATTTTGTAATAGCATCTTCTTTTTTTTCTGCTTCTACAATTTTTACTTCAGTAATATTTAACATGTCTTCATGTCTTCCTAAAGCTAGGAATTTGACAGGATTTAATAATTTTTTTTGAACTTCTTCTAATTCTAATTCGTTTTCTAATTGAATATGAATTATTAAATCAATTTCTGTAATTAACTCAACATTTCCTGGACCTTTTGTATAACCTATTTTCTCGCCATCACACATAGCAAATGCTGTATGTCTTCCTTTTTCAAACTTAGATGATCCTCCAGCATATTTAGTTTGTGTGTCTGATACTACGCTATATGGTAATCCTTGCACGCTAATTTTCATAGGGTGGTATTCTGTATAACCACAAGCAGTATGAATCATTCCAATAATTGTAGAATAAGGTGGAAGTGGGTATGTTTCTCCTGAAATATAACACATAGGCCTTTTGTAGTTTACCATATTTTGTTTTGCTTTAATTCTAATTAACTTCATAGTATTCTTTTACTTCCTTTTGAATACTTTCAAAAAATTCATGTATTGTTATAGGACTTAAAGTTTCTTTCATTTCTTTTTCATTATTAAAAATACCATTTGCAAGACCTACTAATGTATTTTCTTTGATTATATCTATATTTAATAAATCTTTAATTGCTTCGATTTTCAAATTTCTTTCTTCTAAAGATAAGCAATTCATAAAGAAAGGATTTCTTCTAGTATATAGTCCACCAATGACAAATACTGGTGATAGGTTCTCTCTTCTTCCTTTTATATCACGATATAGAAATTCTATTGTGCTTAAAAAGTCTGTAATTCTTTTAGATTTTTCTTCTTTTGTAATTTCTATTTCATCATTTTTATCTACTCCAACTAAATCTAAATCAATAGTAATTGTATAAGAATAAAAAGATTTTTGAATCTCTGATAAAGCAATTGAATTATCCATCTTTTTAGATCCTCTATTTGATAGTCCCATGTTAGTTAAGTAGTCCATATCACCTTTATATGGTTCTAAACCGATTGCATGACTTAAACGTACAACTGCATTTCTTTTCTTTGTATCTCCATTATCAGACTTTTTTGCTGTTTTCATATAACCAAATAAATCGATTTCTGGATAATCCTTTATGGTTGTATCATTTGAAAATTGAACAACTCCTTTTTCTCCTGATACAGGAGTATTATTCCAATTTAATTGCTCAATCATATTATATCTTAAAGCTTGACGAGATATATATGGATATTCTTTATAATCTCCTCTTGTTAATGCTTTCATTTGAGAAATATTTGAAAACCCTTCTCCATAGTTTGCTGTATTTGCTTCAAATACAATTGTCATTGTTAATCCATTTTTCATTTTAATTTTCTCCTTCATTTGATTCATTACCATCTTTATTTTCTTTTGTTGGAGCAAGTAATCCAAAAAGATATGCATATGCTAAGTCTTGGAAATCATTTCTATTTTCTAATCCTTTTAAAAGAATTATAGGTAATTGCACTTTATAACTCATACATGCTCTCATTAATATACTTGAAAAACCAATTGCATCATTCATTCTAGCAGCATTTTCTAATTTATATGCAAGAGAATTTACCGCATCATCATCTTTTGTATTTTTTATTTCTAAAATCTTTTTATGCAATTGTTTTCCGAGGTTTCTTAAAACCCAAATTTCTTTTTCCAAATTATTTTCTCCTCTTCTTTTTTGATTTAAGTGTATCTGTATATTTGATACATTTTTCACATTATAATAATGATTTATATTTTTTTCTTTCATATACATTCTCATCAACCATCCAATTAGATTATAATTATCAGTTAACTTTAATAAATTATGAAAGACAATATCATAAAGATATATAGTTTGATCATTGATATTTATTCTTTGTCCTAAAAGATGTTTTAACTCTTCTAAACATTCAGACATTACTATTAAAGTTTCTTTCGGAATAATATTTACAATAAATCTTTTATCTGATTCTCCCGCAATAATTACTTCAATATTATGTTCCACTCTTGAATGTTTTTCTAAATATTCGATTAAAATATTTTCATAAGTACTTTTTTCTTCATTTAATATATCATCATAAATTGGCATGTTACTTTTTTCTAAACTTTCAATGGTAGTATTTCCATTTAAAAATAAATATTTTTGATTATATTTTGAAAATCCTAGTGGAATTAAAGAATATACAAAACGACATTTTGGACACACCCAAGAATTTACTTTATAATTCCAAAAATCATTTTTCTTTCTAACTGTATCTGCTGTAGTTCCTTTTAAAAAAGAATAATCAAAGCAGTTTTTAGAATTTAATAAATCTCCGCATTCTTCACAACAGAAGTTTCCTTCTTTGTTAGAGACTAAATACTCTTTTAATGGTTCTTCAAAAGTTTTCTTATGAATTTCTTTCATATTTTTTGCTACATTATTTCTATTTAAAAAACTAACGGAATCCCAAAATTTATTAATCCTTCGATAAGCTATTTCTCTAAAAAATAAAATCTGAAAAACTTCTTTTTGTTCTAATACTTCAATTATTTTTTCTAGTATATTTAAAATTGTCTCTTGTGATTTTTCATTTTTTATTAAAAAGATAAGTTGATATAAATCTAATAAATTCGTATTTTCTTTTTTTAATACTTCAAAGGCTTTTTTGTAGCTATTTGCTTCTAATTCATTCAAAGTAGCATTTAATTCTTTTATTTCTTCTTTAGTTAATTCTCTTTCTTTTAAGTCTTTCTGTATTCTTTTTAAGACTTTTAAAAATCGTGGAAGTTTCCCACTTTTTTCTTCTAAACTGTTAGTTGTATTGATAAATAATTCTGTCAAATCTGTTTTTAGTAAGTATTCTTTATTTACCAAAAGTACATTTTTATCTTCATTAAAATGCCACATTCCATTAGAATTAGAATCTTTTTTTAACATTTTTAATAATCCTAATATTCCAGCATTAGCAAAAAATGAACCTAGTTCAAAGGAAATAAATTCACTCATTTTGAATCACTTCCTAAAATTTGAAATGCTCCACATCCTGAAGATCGTAACACTCCAATTCCTGCAGTATATAAAAATTCTAGCAATTCTTTATCTCCTTTTAAAATAAAGCTTCCTACTGTTACTGGAAAATTGATGGAATATAATGAGATTATAGTCTTTTTTAAGTTAACAGGAATTAGTTCAAAATTCTCAAAATTAAAATTGTGTCCTAATTTTATCGTTGTATTTTTGATATTTTCTTTTAAAATTTCTTGGAATTCTTCATCTTCGCAAGAGTAATACCATACCTTATTTTCTTCTTTATTGATTTGTTTTTTTACTACTAAAGGACTTAGCATTTTTACAAACCATGTTGTTTTACTATTTGTGCTCATAGTTTTTAAATTTTTTAGTTTTACATCAATAATTTTTGCTTGGTTAAGATTCATTTTATATATACTCTTTGAATCTAAGCTTTCAATGAAAGCATTGTATATTTCAAATAATTCTAATGAGTTAAAATCTCTAATACACATAGTTACTATGTTGTTATCTATTAACACTTTTTCTTTTTCAAAAGTAGGATTTGATAATTTAACATAAAAACAGAAATTTTTGACTTTTGCATCTTTTTTTCCAAATAAATCTTTGTATTTTTCTTTATTTCTTTCAAATAATGTTGCTTTTAAAAATGCATAAAATGTTGTGTAGTAATCCTTCGGTAAATATTGTTGATCTAAATGAAAAGTTATTTGTAGTTCTAATTTATTCATTTTTCCTCCTTTATGCTATAATAATTTCTTTTCTATCATTTTTCAACAAAAAAGTAAGAAAATGGTGTTATTCTGACAAATTTCTGTTTAAGAGATCATTTTAGGGAAATTAAATAAAAAATAGATATGTTTTCACCTATCTATTCTATTTCTTCAAATTGACTATTGTAAAGTTCTGCATAAAAACCATTTTGATTTATTAATTCTTCATGATTTCCAACTTCTACAATGTCTCCTTCTTTCATAACTAAAATTAAATCTGCATTTTTAATCGTTGATAAACGATGAGCAATAATAAATGAAGTTCTTCCTTTCATTAATTCATCCATTGCTTTTTGAATTAAAACTTCTGTTCTAGTATCTACATTACTAGTTGCTTCATCTAAAATCATAACTTTAGGATCAGCAAGTATTGCTCGTGCAATTGTTAATAATTGTTTTTGACCTCCAGATACATTATTTGTTTCTTCATTTAAAATCATGTTATAAGCTTCTGGTAAAGTTTGAATGAAATGATGCACATGTGCTGTTTTAGATGCTTCAATTACTTCATCATCTGTTGCATTTAATTTTCCATATCGTAAATTTTCCATAATAGTACCACTAAATAACCAAGTATCTTGTAATACCATTCCGAAGATATTTCTTAAATCGCTTCTTTTAAATTCGTTGATATTGTGACCATCTATTAAAATTTCACCTTCATGTACAGTATAAAAACGCATTAATAGTTTAATCATTGTCGTTTTTCCTGCACCCGTTGGTCCTACAATTGCAATTTTTTGACCAGACTTTACTTTTGCATTAAAATCTTTGATAATTATTTTATCTTTATTATATCCAAACTTTACATGTTTAAATTCAATGTTTCCTTTGATATTTTCTATTGGAACTTCTAGACTACCTTTATCTTCTTCCTCAGTTTCTTCTAAAAATTCAAATATTCTTTCTGCTGCAGCTATCATAGATTGAATTTGATTCATTACTTGTGCAAGACGTGCAATTGGTTGTGTAAAATTCTTTGAATATTGTATAAAAGATTGAATATTACCTACAGTGATTCTTCCTTTTGCACAAAAATATGCTCCAACAATCGCAATTATTGCATAATTTAAATTTCCAATAAAGTTCATTATGGGATGCATTAATCCAGATAAAAATTGACTTTTCCATCCAGCTTCATAAAGCTTTTTGTTTTCTTTTTCAAATTCCCCTATTAGTTTTTCTTCAGCATTAAAAGCTTTAACAACCGCATGACCTCCTAGCATTTCTTCTACTTCTCCATCTACAGTTGCTAAATACTTTTGTTGATTTTGAAAGTATTTTTGGCTTCGTTTCATGACCATCACTACAAAAATTGATGCAATTGGTAAAACTAAAGCAGTTAATATTGCTAGACTTATATTGATTGTACACATCATAATGAATATTCCAATTACAGTTACTATAGAAGTTACTAATTCTGTTGCACTTCCATTTAAGCTTTGTTGTAAAGTATCTACATCATTTGTAATAACAGATAATGTTTCACCTGTTGTTTTGGAATCAAAGTAACGCATTGGCAATTTTTTTATTTTTTCAGATATTTCTTTTCTTAAACGATATGTTGTCTTTTTGCTGATTCCAGACATTACCCAGGATTCAATGTATGAAAATATAGCGCTTAAAATATACAAGCCCAATAAAAATAACAATATTTTAGAAATAGCAGTAAAGTCTATTCCACCTGATCCATTAATTTTAGCAATTAATCCCGTATATAATTCTTGTGTTGCGTTTCCTAAAATTTTAGGTCCAGCGATAGAAAAAATTGTACTTGCTATCGCAACAATAAAAACAATAATCATGCCGATTTTATAACTTCCAACATAATTTATTAATTTTCTTAATGTTCCTTTAAAATCTTTTGCTTTTTCTATAGATACTCCAGGAGGCCCCATTTTTTTCTTAACCATGTAACTCATCCTCCTTTAATTGCGATAAAGCAATCTCTTTATAAATTTCACATGTTTTTAATAATTCTTCATGTGTTCCTTTTCCAACAATATTACCTTTATCTAAAACTATAATTTGATCAGCATGCATTATTGTACTGATTCTTTGAGCAACTATGAATATTGTAGCATTTGCTGTTTCTTCACTTAAAGCTTTTCTTAAGCTTATATCTGTTTTGTAATCTAATGCCGAAAAAGAATCATCAAAAATATAAATTTCAGGATTAGTAGCTATCGCTCTTGCAATAGATAGTCTTTGTCTTTGTCCCCCAGAGACATTTGTGCCACCTTGACTTATCTCACTTTCATATCCATCTTCTTTTGCTTCAATAAATTCAGTAGCTTGTGCAATGTGAGCTGATTTTTTCATATTCTCATCGCTTTTATCCTCTGCTCCAAATAATATATTAGAACGAATAGTACCACTAAATAAATTTCCTTTTTGGGGAACATATCCAATTTTTTCACGTAAATCATAAGTATTAACATTACGTATATCTGTCCCAGCAATCAAAATTTTTCCACCAGTTACATCAAAGAAACGAGGAATTAAATTAACTAATGTTGATTTACCAGATCCAGTTGAGCCAATAAATGCAGTTGTAGTTCCTGGTTTAGCTACAAAACTAATATCTTCTAAAACATCTTCTTCTGCATCGGGATATCTAAAATAAACATCTTTAAATTCTACGATTCCCTTTTTTTCAATATTAAACTTTTCTGGATTTTTTGTTTCTTGAATTGAATTTTCTTTTCCTAAAACTTCACCTATTCTTTTTACAGATACCCATGCTCTTGGTAAAGCAATTGATACCATTGATAACATTAAAAAGGACATAATTACTTGCATTGTATAAGTAATAAAAGCCATTAAAGTTCCTACTTGAAGTGTTCCAAAATCGACTTGTTTTGCACCTACCCAGATAATTAATATTGCTACTCCATTCATAATAAAACTCATAGTTGGCATCATAATTCCCATAATGCGATTACAAAATAAATTTACTTTAGAAAGTTCTTGATTTGCTTCATCAAAACGTTTTTCTTCGTGACGCTCTGTACTAAATGCTCGAATTACTGGTATTCCAGTAAGTATTTCACGAGAAACTAAATTTAATTTATCGACTAATTTTTGAATTAATTTAAATTTTGGCATTGCAAAAGTAAATAAAATTAAAACAATTAACATAATTAATCCAATTGCTAAAGCTATGACCCAATTCATAGAATTTCCCATAACTTTTAATAGTGCTCCTATTCCTAAAATAGGACTATAAACAACAATTCGTAAAAGCATTACAAAAAGCATTTGAATTTGCTGTATATCATTAGTGCTTCTTGTAATTAAACTAGCTGTACTAAATTCAGTAAATTCTTTGTTTGAAAAACTCATGATTTTTGTAACAACTTTGTTTCTTAACAGGTAAGAAAACTTTGCTGCTGTTCGACTAGCTATATACCCAATTAAAATAGCTACTAACATAATTAAAGCAGCAATACTAATCATAATTAATCCATTATAAATAATATATTCCATTTGTAAATTATCTAAATTTATTCCAATTTTTTGATATTCTTTTTTTATAGATTCAATAGCTAATTGTTCTATCATAGAATTTTCATAATTATCTAATTGGTTATTAAAATTATTTATAATTTGTGTTTTTATTTCTTGATCTAAAGTACTAAATACTTCTAAATTACTTTTTCCTGGAATTTGAGGGAGATTCGTCATCATAGACATTTGACTATCTTTATTTGTAAAAACTTCAAGAAATAAAAATATTCTTGCAAACAAGTTTTCATTTTCTTTTTCTTGCTCTTTCGTTATTTTTTTTCTAAAATATAATTCTTCCTGTTCAAGCAAAGGATATTTTTTTAGGTACTTTTTTTGATCTTTTGTAGGAAATGAAGTTAATGTTTTTTTCTCATAAAGATCTATAATTTCCTCTTTATTTTCTACTAATGTAAGCATGTTATTATATGTATCTTTTGATAATACATTAGGAATGGTGCTGTCAATTCCTTTTTCTTGAATTCCTATATTAATGATATTAGCTGTATAATCAGGTAGCGATAAATCACACATTGCCTGTATCCAAAGCAAAACAATTACACATAATATAGGAACTGTAAATTTTTTCAAAATACTTCCAATTTGTTTCATATCTTTTTCCTTTCTTACAAATATATATGCTTAATCATTATATGTTAATTATATTGATAAGTCAATTTAAAAAGAATCACTTTTTTATTTGATTCTTTCTTTTTTTTATTTCTACTAATTGTTCTTTTATGTCTTTCGACATATTTTTTTCTAATAATTTTATTTCATTTAATGGAATTTGGACTTTGTAATCTTCTTTATCAGCTTCAGGAATTTCCTTATAGCAAAAGCGAAAATCACTAGTAGTCAATCCTAGATAAACTTTTTTTAAATCAAATGGTTCTATTAATAAATTTGGATAAAACAATTTATAAGACATATTATAAC
>CAJUNF010000031.1:13274-16936 GCA_910587775.1 uncultured Bacilli bacterium
TGAAATAAAGCTAAAGTTTCATAAGGAATGTTTAATTTTATCGCAGTTATTACTGGTGGAAGCTTTAAATCTAAACATGATACTGAAAACTCAGGAATTCCTGCATAGAAAATAGGTTTTTTTAATCCATAAGATAAAAATGGTTCTGGACTATTGATTAAACTTTCTTCTATAATCTTATCTGCTTTTTCTTCCGTTGTAATAAAATATAAACCATTATTGGCTCGACGTATTATTTCATTTTTTAAGATTGTCTTTGATTGTAGTGTTGTCTTTAGCACTGGGTTTACAATAAAATTAGCTTTTAAAAATAATTCTTCTATAATCAATCTACATCAATTCTTTCCCATTTCCAATCCCTTACTTCAGGCATATCGATTCCATGTTCTTTGATAAATGTACGATGCTTATCTAATAATTCTTGGCAATATTTTAATACTTGATCTTTTTGTGGTATATTCACATGTTCTAAAACTAATTCAGTTAAATGGAAACGATCAAGTTTATTTAAAACTCGCATATCAAATGGTGTAGTAATTGTTCCTTCTTCGATGTAACCACGAACATGTAAATTTTGATTTTCTCGTTTATATGTTAATTCATGAATAACATTAGGATAACCATGGAAAGCAAAAATAATTGGCTTATCTTTGGTAAAAATCATATTATATTCATTCTCGGTAAGTCCATGTGGATGAATATTTTTTGGTTGTAGGCGCATTAGATCAACAACATTTACTACTCTAATTTTTAAGTTAGGACAATATTTATTTAATATTGAAACAGATGCTAAAGTTTCAAGAGTTGGAGTATCTCCTGCACAAGCCATAATTACATCTGGATCTCCACCTTGATCATTACTTGCAAATTCCCAGATGCCAATTCCTTGACGACAATGTATTTCTGCTTGACGCATATTTAACCATTGAGGTCTTGGATGCTTACTTGCAATTATAACATTAATATAATTTTCTGATTTGATACAATGATCAAAGCACGATAGCAAGCAGTTCGCATCAGGAGGCAAATACGCTCTTACTGTATCAGCCTTTTTTGTTAATAAGTGGTTAATGAAGCCTGGATCTTGATGAGTATATCCATTATGATCCTGCTGCCATGCATGACTAGATAAAAGGATATTTAAAGATGGAATTGGCTTGCGCCATGGTATTTCATTAGCCATTTTAATCCATTTTGCATGTTGCCCTACCATAGAATCAACTATTCTTATAAATGATTCATAACTATGGAAAAAACCGTATCTTCCTGTCAAAATATATCCTTCTAGCCAACCCTCGCATAAATGTTCCGATAGCATAGAATCAATTATTCTACCTTCATGTGATAAAAATTCATCATTTGGCAAAATTTTTGATAACCATTGACGGTTAGTAACTTCAAATGCATGATTTAATCGATTTGATAAAGTTTCATCTGGTCCAAAAATCCTAAAATTACGTTTTATTTCATTTTTTTCTATGATTCTTTTTACAAAATTTCCAAGTATTCGCATATCTTCTTTTTCTATACTTCCTGGACTTGATACTTCGACCTTAAAATCGCGATAATCTGGCATCTCAAGTGTTTGTTTTAACAATCCGCCATTTGCAATAGGATTTGATCCCATTCGACGATTGCCATTTGGCGCTATTTCTTTTAAGTCTTTTTTTAATGTTCCATTTTGATCAAATAATTCTTCTGGTCTATAACTTTTTAACCATTTTTCTAATCTTTCTAGTGATTCTGGATGATCTTTTGTTATTTCAATAGGCACTTGATGAGCTCGAAAACTGCCTTCAATTTCTTTTCCATCAATCATTTTAGGTCCCGTCCATCCTTTTGGGGTTCGTAAAATAATCATTGGCCAAAATGGTCTTTCTGCGTTATTTGATGTTTTGGCATTTTCTTTAATATTTTTGATCATTGAAATGACTTCTTCTAAAGTATCTGCCATTTTTTCATGCAGCATCATTGGGTCTTCTCCTTCTACATAGAAAGGAGTCCAACCATAACCTCGCATTAAAGCATCTAATTCTTCTTTACTTATTCTTGATAATATTGTTGGATTAGCAATTTTATATCCATTTAAATGTAAAATAGGAAGTACTACTCCATCAGTAATTGGATTTAAAAATTTATTGGCATGCCAGCTAGTAGCCAAAGGTCCAGTTTCAGCTTCTCCATCTCCAATAACACAAGATGCAATTAAATCAGGATTATCAAAAACCGCTCCAAAAGCATGGGCTAAACTATATCCAAGTTCACCACCTTCATTGATACTTCCTGGAGTTTCTGGAGTAGCATGACTACCTATTCCTCCTGGGAAACTAAATTGCTTACATAATTTTTTTATTCCTTCTTCATCTTCAGTAATTTCTGGATAAAATTCACTATAAGATCCTTCTAGATATACATTTGATACAGGTGCTTGTCCACCATGACCAGGACCACAAATATAAATCATATTTAAATCATATTTTTTTATAATTCGATTTAAATGTACATATATAAAGTTTTGACCTGGAACTGTGCCCCAATGCCCTACTAGTTTTGATTTAACATCTTCAAATTCTAATGGTCTTTTTAAAAGTGGATTGTTTTTCAAATAAATTTGAGCACAAGATAAATAATTTGCAGCTCTCCAGTAAGCATCTATTTTATATAACATATCTTCTGATAATATTTTATTATTCATATTATTCCCCTATCTTTTTATTTATTATACAATATCTTATAACTAATATCTAGCAAAAAAAGGATAGCTTTTTTTTAAGTTTATTGCTTTTTTTGACATTTTTTTTAGTATTTTAGAATTATAGTATCAACTCATGAAACCAGAAAATATATATTATAAAATTGCAGATTTAAAATTAGAACTTTATAAAATTCAATGCAAGAATTGGATTCCAAGTAAAAGTAAAGGAACAGGAGCTGCTGGAATTACATTAGAAAAAATGCTCCAAAAAGAGGAAGATCATTACATTTTACCAGACTATCATGGTATAGAACTAAAAACTAAAATTGAAGGAAGTGAACCTTTCGTTAGCTTATTTTCTATGGCATTTGATAATAAACCTTTAGAAATTAGAAGATTATTAAAGATTGGAGGATATCCTGATAAAAATAATCCAAATTTTAAAGTGTTTCAAACTTCAATATATGGTAATTATCGAAAAATAGTTAAACGTAATCTCTCTTATCAATTACAGGTTGATTATTCTAACCAAGTAATTCGTCTTGTAATTTTGGACCTTCATTTTCAGTTATTTGATAATAATATGTCTTGGTCCTTTGAACAATTGAAATCTAGACTTGAACATAAAATGAAATATCTAGCTTTTATTCCTGTGAAGCGATGGTATATAAATCAAACCATTTATTTTCGATATTTAAATGCTAAATTTTATCGTTTAAAAGAATTTGAAATTTTTTTGAAATTGATAGAAAATGGAATTATACGAGTAACTTTTCGAATCTCCTATTTTAAAGATAAAGAACGTCTTGGTGAAATTCATGATCGTGGTACTACTTTTGAAATACGAGAAGAGGACATCCCAAAACTTTTTGATGAGATTTAATCTTAGTTGAATGTAGAAAGGGTTGCAGAAAATCCTGTCTTCTCGACCATTTCGTAATAATCTCCTAATTTTTGGGAGTTTTTT